>NZ_JAWVAV010000023.1:0-60254 GCF_033599315.1 Acinetobacter sp. OYA S30 | reverse complement strand
CTGTCGTTCTTTGAATATGAATTTAACTGAAATCAAAAAATTATTAAATTATAAGGATCTACCTAATCTAAATTGTTCTGATGTGAATGAGCTTATCGATTCACATATTAACGATGTAGAGGAAAATATACGAAACCAGCAAAAACTCATACAGCAGCTATTAGAAATAAGAAAGACTTGCGATGGGTTATGTACAGTAGATAAGTGTGGTGTGTTGAAAAAATTAGCTTGATTTTAATTATTATTTATCTAATGTTGAATAGCCAACCCACCTCTAATTTTGGGGCGATTGCAGCTACAGACTCATGTGAATTTGAAAGCGCATAATCTATTGTTTGCTGTTTAAATTCAGGACTAAAGCGTTTAGCCATTACTACATCTCTAATGTTAACATTACGTTAGCTTTAGAGGGACTATGTGTCCATTATTTTGTCTAGAATCAAAATCTATTTTTTTATATGCTTCAAATCTGATGCTAATGCTTGTAGAGAGAAAGTAATTTCAAATACTTTTTCTTCACTTGATAAATCTGAGCTATTTATAAATTCAGTAAGAATATTAATTTTTTCAGTAATTAAAGCAAGATCTACTTTCGATATAACATTTTCAATTGTCTGATCAATATTTGAAAGATCTGAATAAGCCAAGTTAATGTAGACATTTAGAGATTCAAGTGAAGTATGGCCTGTCCATTGTTGTATAATTTGCTGAAATTTATGAGTATTTATTAGTAGTTGACGAAATGTATCGGGATTGTTTATTTGATGCTCTAAAATCAAGCACTTAAATTTTTCAGTGATAAATCTATGTCTATATAAGTGAGCAAAAGCTTGTCCATTAAGATTTATTTCGCTCGCCCATTTATGCATATAAGTAGTGAACGTATCTGGGCTTAATGGTTTTCCTGTAGAGTGAGAGATGAAAACATAACCATGATCATTATTTAATCCGATTGTTTTCTCAATTATTTTTTTTCTTATTCTTCTTATATAGAGACTTAAATTTTGAAGATAGGTTTTAGGTACAGGAATAACACGAAACAATTCTTTTCTAGTTTTTAGAGTCCTTAGCTGTAACATTGGACAGATTAACTCGCTTTGAAGGGCCAATCGAACATCTTCAACTCTAATAAGTAAGATTTCTTGTCTTCGAGCACCAGTTTGTTCTAAAGAGTCAATCAAGCATGTATTTCTGATTCGTAAACCTATATTTGGATTCTGTGTAACATGTTTATAAATTTTAGATGCTACATCGTTTGAGATTGGATATCTTTTTTGCTTATTAGATGGGAGTGGAAAAGAAGAATGTGAAAGTGAACATGAAAATCTATTTTTTCTTAAGTGCTTCTTTATTTTTACTAAAATACTATATGCTTCAGATTCGCCAATGAAGTTTTCAAGATTATATAACTCACCTACAAACGGCTTTGTTGCACAAAGGCTTGAAAGATAGAGCTCCCCTAGAAGATCCAAATTTAAGTTACAACTCGGGTTTGAGGTCGGCCTAATTCCGTAAACTTATTTAAGATTGCCACACGTGTATGTATTTCATTGACTTGGCTTTGAAAGTTTCTCGCACTGAGTTTATCCCCTAATAATTTGATGCAATGCATCTTAGTTTCAACCAAACTTCGCCGGTGATAACCTGACCATTTTTTCCAAATGGTTCTTCCTAAATGCTTAACTGTTCGAAGCAGCTCATTTCGCTCTAACGAGCAAATCTTTGTATCTTTCCAAGGCTTTGCATTTTTCCTAGGTGGAATCACTGCATGTGCTTGCCGATCCGAAATTACTTGACGGCATTGTTTTGTGTCATAAGCCCCATCAGTATATACGGAGTCAATCTGCTCATCTTGTGGAATCTGATCAAGTAAATCACCAAGTACCTGCGAATCACTCACATTGTTAGTGCTGAGCTGAACTGCCCGTATTTGAAGGGTTTCAGCATCTATACCAATATGTAATTTACGCCATTGGCGGCGATATTCAGGCTGATGTTTCTTTCGTTTCCATTCACCTTCACCCAGAAACTTTAAACCAGTAGAATCGACGAGTAGGTGGAGACCATTACTGTTTTTTTGATAGTTAATTGCAATATCAAGATACTTTTGTCTTCTACAGAGAGTGGAATAATCTGGGGCTGTCCAATCTAATCTGCAGAGATGAATGAGACTTTGAACAAAGCCAGTGACCATACGTAAAGACAATCGAAATAGGGATTTGATCATCAGACAGCATTGAATCGCTGTGTCAGAATAAGTTTGATTTCGTCCATGTTTGCCTTTGGGTTGAGCATACCATTGAGTTTTTGGATCAAACCAAATTGAGAGATTTCCTCGATTTATCAGAGCACGATTGTAGAATGACCAATTGCTTGTACGATAAATTTTAGGTGTAGGCTTATTCATTTGCGAATTATATTACGGAATAAGGCTTTATCGGTAGGTTTGTGCAACAAAGCCACATGGTATCGTATGCATTGAAAGAATTTAAGCTTCTATTTAGATCCTCTAGATTTGGATATAATTCAATAAAATATTTATATAATTTTAGGATGTTTATTATAATTACATTGGATGAGGGCTTTGATCTTTTAGAAGTTATTATTTTTAGAACATCTAGGAGCGATGATGTGTATATTTTGCCGTAGCTTTTATATATATTGGTTAAATTAATATAAAGTGTATGGCCTTCAGAACAATTTACATACCATCCTTTATAGTATTCGATTTTCTCTAAATTTTTTCTTGAATGTAAATAATGTTTAATATAGTCCTCTACATTTTTAGATTCACATATTGAACTAAATTTTGAATTGTGTAGCGTAAATTTTTCTTTGAAAATTTCAATAAAAAGTTTTAAAAATATTTTTGCATATTTATATTTTGTTTCATATTTACCATCAAACTCACAATACATAAAACCAATAAGCATTTTGAAGTGAGAATCAATGCATTCAATATCTTTTAAATCAAAAGGTTTATTTTTTTCATGCTCAGTTATATCAATGAAAGATCTATAAATATTGAATACTACATCGAATCTCAAAAACTTCTCTTTTTCGATAGTATTTTTCCAATGTTGTTGAAAACTTGAACTTAAAATTTCATCAAGCTCATAGTTTTTTAGCTTAGAGAATCTCATTGTCAAAGCCCAAAAAAGTCCTCAGTTAATTTTGACAATTATCAAAATTATTTCTGTTTATTTTTTGTTCAATGTGATGAAAATTCAGTTCTTTTTCTTTTTGACGAAATTATAGAGTTAGGGAAATATCCAGTTCATCTAAAAATAGAACACCTAAATGAGATAAAGTAATTTCACCCGGTTTAGGGTGTGAACCGCCCCCAACCAGTGCAATTGCTGATGCTGTATGGTGGGGCGCGCGAAATGGACGCTGCCCAAAAGTATGCGGTGTATTTGAAATAGAATAAATACTTGCAACTTCAAGAGTTTCTTGAGTAGAAAGTGGCGGTAAAATGGAAGGCAGGCGTGAGGCCAATAAAGTTTTACCTGTGCCTGGTGGTCCTTTAAAGAGCAGGGAATGTCCCCCAGCGGCAGCAATTTCTAGTGCACGCCGTGGGCGTAGCTGACCTTTAACATCTGCAAGATCAAATTTATAGGGCATTTCATTTGAATGGGCACTTGGCTGTGCGTGAGCTAGCTTTTGTGTGCCTAAAAAGTGCTCGCACACCTCTTTTAAATGATTAACCGGATAACACTCAAGATTAGGTAAATGGCTAATATCTTGGCTATTATCGACTGGTAAAACGATTTTATGCTGAGCTTGCTGGCATGCCATTGCTAAAGTTAAGGCGCCTGACACAGGTCTTACATGACCGTCTAGAGCTAACTCTCCAATAAATTCAAAGTCTTCTGTGCAGTTTTCCGGAAGTTGACCAGAGGCAATTAAGATGCCTAAAGCAATTGGTAAATCTAGCCGTGAACCATCTTTGGGCAAATCTGCAGGAGCAAGATTAATGGTCAGCCGCTTAGTTGGAAATTGAAATCCACTGTTAATAATAGCTGAGCGAACCCTATCCTTACTTTCCCTAACTGCTGCTTCAGCTAAGCCTACAATAGTCAGAGAGGGTAAGCCTTGACTCACATGCACCTCAACCTCAATGAGAGGCGCATGTAATCCTAAAAGTCCCCGAGTATAAATTTTAGAAAAAGACATCTTATTGTTCCATTATGGTGCTTCATTTTTAATCGTTGTAAAGTATAAGTGCGCTACGTTGGTGCTTATTTTTTATTCTTTAAAGCTTCTTCTAATAGACTGACTTGTTTTTGTAGCGCTTCTAAACGTTGATTGGCTAAATGAAGGGCTGTTTTTTGTCTTTCGATTTCTTGTTTAGAGACAAGATCTAATTTCTCGACAGTTTCATTTAATAATGCACGTAAGTTTTTTTCTAAATCTTTTTTAGGCTCGTCAATTTGTTCCAAGATGGCCTGTAATAGAGTTTCTAGCATGAGATATCCAAACTGTTGTATTACCTTATGCTCGCCAGTTTAACACTGCTTGAATCTAGGATATAGGCTTCTTGGCTTTTAGCCATGTCATAACGATAAATTGAAATAAAAACAGGACTGAAAATTCATTTTATTTTTAGTTGCTCATCTACATCTTGATAACTAAATAGGTTATAAAGAAAGCTCATGCAAAAGATTCATATCCTCCAACCTTTGAAATATTGGCATGAAAATTGAACATAAAACCTTACTGGTGAAAAGAAGCCGAAGGAAACAAACATGAAGCTTGTAACTGCAATTGTAAAACCGTTTAAATTGGATGATGTGCGTGAAGCACTCTCTGACATTGGTGTACAAGGGATTACCGTAACTGAAGTTAAAGGTTTTGGTCGTCAAAAAGGACATACAGAACTTTACCGCGGCGCTGAGTATGTGGTTGATTTCTTACCTAAAGTAAAAATCGAAATTGCGATTAGTGATGAAATGGTCGACGCGGTAATTGAGTCAATTACACGTGTGGCAAGCACTGGAAAAATCGGCGACGGTAAGATTTTTGTGACTAATCTGGAACAAGTCATCCGTATCCGTACAGGTGAAACAGGACCAGATGCTGTCTAAATTGGCACAAAGCTTGCTGAGCAATAAATAGCTCGCAAATGAGGTTGGGGGACACGAATGAAAAAAATGCTTATGGCGCTGAGTTTAACCGGCGCACTTTTTGGTGGTACTGCCGCTTGGGCAGAAGAGACTGTAACAACACCAACATCTGAGGTTACAGCAACATCAACGTCTGAAGCTCCTGCAACAATTGCAGCGGCACCAGCAGCTGAGGAAACTCCGGCCGCTCCGACACCGACTGCAAAACTCGATACCGGTGATACATCTTGGATTTTAATTTCAACAGCTTTGGTTCTGTTGATGACAATTCCAGGCTTGGCGTTATTTTACGGTGGTATGGTCCGTAAGAAAAATGTCTTAAGCACTATGATGTTTAGCCTTTCTGCTGCAATTTTAGTAAGTTTGCTCTGGGTGATTGCAGGTTATTCAATCGCGTTCTCTGGCACAGGTGCATACTTTGGTGATTTGTCTAAAGCAATGCTCAATGGCGTCGCTTTTGATGCACTAAGTGGGACAATTCCTGAAAGCCTCTTTGTTATTTTCCAAATGACTTTCGCCATCATTACTGTCGCAATTTTGAGTGGCTCGATTGCTGACCGTATGAAATATTCAGCTTTCATGGCATTCATTGCAATTTGGGTACTTGTAGTTTATGCGCCAATTACTCACTGGGTGTGGGCGGCAGATGGCTGGTTATTTAAAGCAGGTGCATTAGATTTCGCTGGCGGTACGGTTGTACACATTAACTCCGGTGTTGCAGGCCTAGTTGCTGCTTATATGCTTGGTAAACGTATTGGCCTTGGCCGTGAATCTATGGCACCACATAACTTAACTTTAACTGTAATCGGTGCAAGTTTACTTTGGGTGGGTTGGTTCGGCTTTAACGGTGGTAGTGCTTTAGGTGCTGGTGCTCGTGCAAGTATGGCAATTTTAGTGACTCAAGTTGCTGCCGCTGCTGCTGCGTTCTCTTGGTTGGTAGTAGAACGTATGATCCGTGGTAAAGCTTCTGTATTGGGCGGTGCGTCTGGAGCTGTTGCTGGTTTAGTTGTGATTACGCCTGCAGCTGGTTTTGTTGGGGTAGGCGGAGCTTTAGTAATGGGCCTTATTGGTGGCGTAGTCTGCTTCTGGGGTATTACGGCACTTAAACGCTTACTTAAAGCAGATGATGCTTTGGATGCGTTTGGTTTACACGCTGTAGGTGGTATTGTCGGTGCGATTTTAACTGGCGTATTTTATAGTGATGAAATCATTAAGGCAGCCAACGTAGCATTAGCGCCAACATTCGCTGGTCAGTTGTGGGTACAAGTCGAAGGTGTGCTTGCGACAATGGTTTACAGTGGTATCGCAACTTTCATTATTCTTAAAGTGATTGACCTTATCATTGGACTTCGTGTTAATTCCGATGATGAACGTATGGGTCTGGACTTAAGCCAACATGGCGAACGTATTGAATAATCACTAATAATACTTATATCAAAAACAGTCTTGTGCTGTGATCAAAGCGATGCTTTGATCTCGGACAGGACTGTTTTTTTGTCTCATAGAATGCTGGTTCTGTAAGTGTAGAAATTTTGCTACACTAGGTCAAAGTAATTGACCCTATTAAGTCCGCTATGCATTGTCCATTTTGCAACGCCGCAGATAGTAAAGTCATCGATTCGCGTCTAGCCGCAGAAGGCTGTCAGATTCGTCGACGTCGTGAGTGTGTAAGTTGCGGTGAACGTTTTACCACTTTTGAAAGCTATGAAGTGGTGATGCCCCGTGTGATCAAATCGAATGGAAAAAATGAACCGTTCGATGAGGCGAAGCTACGTCGTTCGCTTATGCATGCTTTGCAAAAACGTCCAGTGACACAAGAGCAGATCGAGACGGTTCTCAGCGATATTCAGTTGCAAATTCGCCGTTTGGGTGAGCGTGATGTGAAATCCAGAACGATTGGTGAGATTGTCATGCAATCTTTATTTGCACTTGACCACGTTGCCTATGTTCGTTTTGCTTCGGTTTATCAAGACTTTCAGGATGTTGAAGCGTTTCGCCGCCAAATTGAGCAAATGCAACAACGTGAGCACTAATCATTTGAGATTTTTATGTCTGAGTTAAAACAAGATCAATACTGGATGCAGCAAGCCATTGAACTTGCCAAACGAGGACTCTATTCGACCAAGCCTAATCCAAATGTTGGTTGTGTCATCGTCAAAGATAATCAGGTGATTGGTGAAGGTTTTCACCCTAAAGCTGGTCAGCCACACGCTGAAGTTTTTGCCTTACGTGAGGCGGGTGAACAGGCACAAGGTGCAACTGCTTATGTGACGCTTGAGCCGTGTGCTCATTATGGACGAACCCCTCCTTGTGCCGAAGCATTGGTGAAAGCCCAAGTTAAAAAAGTGGTTGTGGCATGTCCCGACCCAAACCCGCTTGTTGCAGGTAAAGGTGTTCAGATATTAAAAAATGCCGGTATCGAAGTAGAAATCGGTATTTGTGAAGACTTAGCCGCTAAACTTAATCAAGGCTTTTTAAAAGCGATGTCTACGGGCATGCCATATGTACGTTTAAAAGTAGCCTCTAGTCTAGATGGACGTACTGCAATGGCATCTGGTGAGTCGAAGTGGATTACAGGTTCTGCTGCCCGTCAAGATGTCCAACATTGGCGTGCCATTTCAGGCGCCGTGATTACAGGTATTGAAACTGTAATTGCTGATGATTGCCAGCTTAATGTACGTTCACTCCATAATATTGATATCGAGACGGTTGCTCAGCCAAAACGAGTAATTCTAGATCGGAGAGGACGTTTACCGCTCACCGCTAAAATATTAGAAAATCCTGAAACTGTCATGGTGATGGGGCCATATCGTCAGGAACTTGCTGACTTAGGCGTGATACAATTAGAAATTCAACCTTTAAAAACGTTATTACAGACCTTATCTAAGCAATACCAAATTTATGATGTGCTGATCGAGGCTGGCGCGACATTATCAAGTGCCTTTTTGCAAGAAGGCTTGATTGATGAAATGATCAGTTATGTGGCTCCAACTTTATTGGGCCAAAGTGCAAGAGCCATGTTCAATGCAGATTTCGAATATATGGCACAGCAACTTCGTTTTAAACTTCTTGATGTAACACAACTTGATCAAGATATACGCTTAAGGTTAATCCCTACGCAAGAGAAAGTATGAATTCAGAGCCTTCGGTATACCACAAACGTCGTCATGCAGCCCGCACGACAGACGAATATCTTTTCCATCAGCTTGTCCCGTATTTGGGCAACAAGCGCCGATTGCTCCACTTGATTTTAGAAGCTCTGGAAATCACAGGGACGCTGAATAGCAAGAAAAAGAACCCCCCGATTTTTGCCGACTTTTTTGCAGGCAGTGGGGTGGTTTCTCGTTTAGCACGTCAAAATGGATACCGTGTCATTGCCAATGATTGGGAACCTTATAGTCATGCTTTAAATCATGCAATTTTAGCGTGTGTCGATGCACCTGCTTTTAAAGAGTTGGGTGGCTATCAGAAAGCGATTGATTATTTAAACCGCTTACCCGAGGTTAAAGGCTGGGTAACACACAATCTTTGCCCTCGTAATGATGATGTCTATGATCCATCCCGTGACCGTTTATTCTTTAAACGTCGCAATGGTATGCGCATCGATGCGATTCGCCAGCAAATTGCCACATGGCAAGCGCAAGGTGCAATTAATGATGTAGAAATGAGTGCCTTGCTTGCGCCATTACTCTATTCGGCAAGTTTTGTGAGTAATACTAGTGGTGTATTTAAAAGCTTCCACCAAGGGTGGGGCGGACGTACACAAACAGCGTTAGAGCGGATTGAATCATTACTTTGGTTAACACCGAGCCGTTTCTGTGAGATTGGCGATCGTAAACGCCCTGCTGCTGAAATGTGGTGTGTAGATGCTCAGCATCTAGCAAATCAAATGAGCGGTTTTGAAGTAGATGTAGCCTATCTTGACCCACCTTATAATCAGCATGCTTACAGTAGTAACTATCACGTTTTAAATGCATTGACGTTATGGGATCAAGTCGACCTACCGCCACCAGACACTAAGGGTTATAAGAGTGGTATTGACCGTGCATGGCGTAAAGAGCGTCCAAGTCCATACAACTCTTCTAAACATGCAAAAGATGCGTATGAAAAATTACTTTCAACCATCAATGCACGTTATATTCTGACCAGTTATTCGACCGATGGTAACATTGAGCCGAAAGATTTACTGATGGCCAATCTGGAACGTGGAAAAGTGACTTTACTTACTCAAGATGTTCCACGTTATCGCGTAAGTAAACAACGTCAGTCAGAGCGTGCACGTGTGCTTGAGTTTATTGTGATTACAGATACTCATGCCAAACCAGGACCACCGTTACGTCAATTGTTAGGCCAGCTTTACCACTTCGCCGAGCTAGGTGGTGTAGATACTTCAGGTAACAGTACGCAGCTCGCACTTTGGTAAGCGCTGCAATTTAAGCAGTGTAAAAGATTTGGAGATTGAGCCATGTTTACAGGCATTATTGAAAGTTTAGGTAAAGTAGAAAGCCTGCAAAGTGTAGGTGGCGATGTGCGTTTACGTATTCAAACCGATTTGGATATGTCTGATGTACATTTGGGTGACTCAATTGCAACTAACGGGATTTGCCTCACAGTGATTGAGTGGGGTGATAACTGGTATGCGGCTGATGTATCTCGTGAAAGTTTAAACCGCACGACTTTGGGTAACTGGAAAGTTGGTCAACGTGTCAATGTGGAAAAAGCCATGTTACCGACTACCCGCTTTGGTGGACACATTGTAAGTGGTCACGTTGATGGTGTAGGTGAAATTACCCTAGTACGTGAAGATGCTCGCTCAATTTATTTTGAAGTGACTGCGCCTGTAGAACTTGCTAAATATCTGGCAGAGAAGGGTTCAGTAACTGTAGATGGTATTAGCTTAACGATTAATCATTTACGCGGTAATATTTTAAGTTTAAACCTCATCCCACACACAGCAGAGCGTACTAATATTGGAACGTGGCAAGTGGGTAGCAAGGTCAACCTTGAAGTTGATGTTTTAGCACGTTATATCGAGCGTTTATTACTAGGTGATAAAGCTGCTGAACAGAAAACCGAATCAAATATTAGTATGGCTTTCTTAGCTGAAAATGGTTTTTTAAAATAAACTTTTAAATTGCCAAAATAAAAAAACCGGACATACGTTCCGGTTTTTTATTTTAAAAATTAATGCTTGGTGAGAGTAACTGAGTGTGTACCGACCCAAGGTTTATTATGCTGAGTGCGTGTAATTGAAAATTCGCCTTTTTCCGATGCTCGTGTGAGTAAGATTGAAAGCGAATTAAAGTCGTTATGACTCATATAAAGTTCTTGTGCTGAGAAGGTCCATTGCTCGCCTTGATTAAGTTGCTCAATTTGCGTTGAAATCTGATGCGGAATGTCCATTTCTTACCCTCATTAATTTTCATAAATAATCATGACTTATTCTTATAATTGCTTGAACCATAAGAATATTATGCATGACCATTTTGTGACAATTAAATGTCATTTTTATGACAGGAAGAATATTAAAACTTTACTTTTCTATTTTTTCATCAGAAAAGTTAGAATTCTTTAAAATATATTCAATTTCTTCTTGAGCCGCAGCATGCAGTTTGGCACGGAAAACTGTTACTGCCTGTTCAATTAAGCTTTCAGCTTCAAGTTCTAGGCGAACGCGTACACTTTCAAGCTCAGATAAGATCTGATCGTCAGTAATGCTAAGTTTTGCACCAGAAGAATAGTCAATTGCTGGCGTTTCAGGGTTTTTCTGATAACGTGCAGTTTGTTCAGCAACTTCTTGTTCTAAATGACTGCGTAAAGCCTGCAAAGCTTCCGTTTGTTCACTAAATTTACGAACTTCGTCAGCTTGTAATTCAGCAGCATAAGCTGCTTCCTTTGCGCGCTTATCTGCAAGAGCTTTTTCTAAAGCAAGCTGGCGACGAATTCGTGCTTGCTCGATTAACTCTGCCTTTAAGTCAGCATATGCCTTTTCAATATTTTGTTGTGATTCTAATTGCGCTTTTTCGTCATTTAAAACCCATAGTTGAATAGGGGTCTGAGGCTCTAATAAATCACAAATACGAGCCAAATCCTGTTGATAAGCATGACGGACAGCTTCAGGCGCATTTAACCATCTTTTTTTAAAATCTTGCCCGACATTTAATGCCACCACAGTTCTCCTTTGCTCAACAGTATTTACATTTTAGCGCGTTATAATTTAAAGGTTCGAGGTTCTATACCTAAACGACGATACATTTTAAATTTTTCTCGGCCAATTTGCTTGGCTGCTTCATTATTTTCAACAATTTCTATAATGTGGCTAAAATGATTCACTTGTTCAAGTGCATGATTGTTAAAATTAAATACCAGCCAACCTTGTTCAGAAGGTTGTTTAGCCGAAATACATACTGCTGCATCTACCTGATCAACGCCATGAGCAATAAAGCTGGTCGGATCAAAGCTCCACAATTTTTCATCAAGTGTTTGTTGTAACTGCACATCTGGGCAATACCACCAGATTTGTGAATGCTTCAGTAAAATTTTTCGACATAAACGGCAAGCACTATCGACTTGCCGTTCTTCACTGGTTTCAAACAGATAAAAGCTAACTTTAGCCATTCGTACTTACACGGTTAGCCAAGAATTGCATAAGTAGCGGTACTGGACGACCAGTTGCGCCTTTTGCTGAGCCTGATAACCATGCTGTTCCGGCAACATCTAAGTGAGCCCAGCGATAGTCACGAGTAAAACGCTCAAGGAAGCAGGCTGCTGTAATTGCGCCGCCGTGTGGTCCACCAATGTTAGCGATGTCTGCAAAAGGAGAGTCCAATAGTTCTTGATAATCATCAATCACTGGCATGCGCCATACACGGTCAAATGACTGCTCACCAGCTTGTTGGAGTTCAGCTGCCAAAGTATCGTCCGGAGAGAATAAACCACTCAGTACTTTACCTAACGCAACTACGCAAGCACCAGTTAATGTTGCGATATCAATCACAACTGCCGGATTGAAACGTTTGATATACGTTAAGGTGTCGCAAAGGACCAAACGGCCTTCAGCGTCAGTGTTTAAAATTTCAACGGTCTGACCACTCATGGTTGTTACAATGTCGCCTGGGCGAGTTGCTTTACCTGAAGGCATATTTTCCGCAGCTGCAATCGCACCCACAACATGGATTGGAAGACGTGCCTCACATAAAGCACGGATTGTGCCGAGTACAGAAGCTGCACCACACATATCAAACTTCATTTCATCCATGCCAAGCCCTGGTTTTAAAGAAATACCGCCTGTATCAAAGGTTACGCCTTTACCGACAAGTACGACAGGAGCTTGTTCAAGTTGTGCTTGGTATTCAAGAGTCACAATACGGCCCGGACGCTCGGACCCTTTGCTGACTGCAAGAAATGCATACATGCCTAAATCAGCCATTTGTTGCTCATTTAAGACAGTGACTTTAAGTAAGTCTGGGAATTCTGCAGCTAAAGCTAATGCCTGTTCTGCCAGATATTCAGGGAAACAGATGTTACCTGGTCGGTTTCCTAAGTCACGAGCATAAGACTGACCAGATTGTACGGCATGTACTAAAGCGAGTTGATTTTCATCAAGGCTGGTTTGTGAGCTAATTAAATCAACTTGTTGTAACACAAATTCATTTTTTTTCGATTTAAACTCATCATAACCATAAGCTGCTTGAGTTAAGCTTAATGCAAATAAATAATGGTATTCGACAGGTAACGCAGCAATATCAATTGCGATATGCTTAAATTTATTTTGTGCCGACTTGATAATGGTTTGCGCCAATTTTGCTAACTTAGCTGCTTGAAGTTCAGCTGCTTTTCCTAAACCAAGTAATTGGCTATGGGGCTGAGTGCTAAGTTGACCAAATAATGGCAACGTTTCATTGAAGTTGGCTTTAAATTGAGTTGCTGTAAGAATACTTTCTAGATTATTGATTTGATATGTATTGAGATTGCTTTGTAGCTGTTCTGAATCAACTAAAATCCACAAAGATTCATTAGATGTTTGTTCAGGAAAAGTTGTATAAGTTGTAAATTTCATGGCTGCCGTGATTGCCTATAGAAAGTTATGTTGGATTAAAACATTGAAACACTTTCAAGCATAGCGTTGCAATGTGCGGTTTTATATTTTTAACATTCGGGTAAACTAGCGTTCGTCCCGATTAGCCTTTTGGAAGTATTAATTTGATTATTCGGCGTTATCTCGTCAAGCAAGTTGTCTCTACCTCATTGGTGGTCATTGCATTATTGACCTTAATCATGATGGGTGGTCGTCTGATCAAATACTTTGGTGTGGCGGCACAGGGGCGGCTAGATGCCAGTATCTTGTTTAGCATCATTGGATATCGTTTACCTGAATTTCTAACCCTCATTTTACCACTTGGGTTTTTTATTGGTTTAATGTTGGTGTTTGGTCGTTTATATGTTGACCATGAAATGGCCGTATTGAATGGTAGTGGGGTAAGTCGTCATCAGTTAGCGCGCTTACTTATTCCAATGACACTGGTTTATATGGTGTGTCAGTCCGTACTTATGCTTTGGATGACGCCGTGGGGACTTCGTGAATTCGAAAAATTAACTACAACCCAAGCAGTGCGTACAGGGTTTGACTTGGTGCGACCAAGAGAGTTTATTTCTTCTGGACCTTATACGATTTATGCAGGTTCATTGTCGGAAGATCGAAAAAACCTTAAAGATATTTTCTTTTATCAGCGTGCAGCCAAAGAAGGCAAGCCAGATGTCATGATTTTGGCAAAAGAGGCGACTCGTGTAGAAGTTGCAAATGACACCGCCAATGTCGTTGATCTCGTTCAAGGTCGTCGCTATGAAATATTCCCGGGACAACCAAAATATACACAAGCAGAGTTCCAGTCTTATCGTCTACGTTTAGAAAATGACAAAGATGTTAAGTTTGAGAGTGGCGATGTAGAAGCACTTTCCACATCAAAACTATTTTCTAAAGCAAATGATCCGGTCGTAAGAAGTGAGTTGGGCTGGCGCTTATTTGGTCCGTTTACCATTATTATTGCCTTGATGCTATCTGTGGCATTGTCGGAAGTAAGCCCGCGACAAGGTCGTTATTATCGTCTTATTCCATCTATCTTTATTTTCGCGAGTTTGATCGTACTCATGATTGCAATTAAAACTCGTATAAGTAAAGGAGAACTGGATATTTGGGCTTATCCAGTGGCTTTATTGGTTTATGCAATCGCAGCTGCCTTATTTTCACGTAAGCAGAAATTAGGGCCGAAAATCAAGAAACAGATTAAGCGAGTGAAATTATAATGTTAGCACGTCGAATAGTCGCCAAATATGTGACGAAAACCACTGCGCTCGCAATGTTTGGTACCACCATTGTTTTGTCTGTTTTGCAAATCCTGTTTACTTATCTGGGTGAATTAGGTGAGCTAAAACCTGACTATAATGCATGGCAAGCTTTTATCTATGTGTTATGGGGTGCCCCTCGCTATCTATATGAAATTTTACCTATCTCGGCCTTAATTGGCGCTGTGATTGGGTTAGGCGCTTTAGCATCCAATAGTGAGCTGATCGTGATGCGTTCGGTCGGGATTAGCTTATGGCGTATTGTAGGTTGGGTTATGCGCTCAGCTTTGCTACTTATTGTTTTATCTTTTGCTCTAAGTGAGTGGGTTGTTCCCTATACAAATGAGAAAGCGCAAAGTGTCAAAAGCCATCGATCAGTTGCTGCTTTAGGTGAAGTGAAAGGCTATTGGTCACGAGAAGGGCAACGTTTTATTTATATTGATTATGCGAACTCACAAGGAAATTTAAGAGATATCCAGGTCGTAGACTTTAACAAAGACTACCATTTACAGTCTTTAATTAATGCAGAGCAAGGAAAGTTTATCCAGGATGGTCAATGGACTTTACAAAAAGCCAGCCAGATGGACATTCTTACAGATGGTAATTCGATACTAAATAATCATGATCAGCAGTCTTTAGGTTTGGCTCTACAGCCTAAATATGTACACATGGTGACTTTAGACCCTGAGGACTTGTCTCCAAGTCAGCTGATTAGTTTTATGCGCTATATGGACGAATATAGCCAAGTACCGAAAACTTACCAATTAGCTTTTTGGCAAAAAGTCGCTTCTCCATTTTCACTCATTACTCTTGTATTAGTGGCTTGTTCTTTTATTTTTGGTCCACTACGTCAACAGTCGATGGGTTTCCGTTTGGTGATCGCACTCTTCATTGGTTTAGGCTTTTATTATTTACAAGACTTCTTGGGCTACGCAAGTTTGGTATACGCGCCTTCACCAGCTTGGTTTGTACTCATGCCTATTATTTTAATGTTTGGTGCCGGAAGTTATTTGCTTTATCGGGCCCGTTAAATTGAAAGTATATGAATGGCTTTCTCAATGAGGAGCATTGGGGAAAGCCATAGGAAAAAATAGAGTCTTCACCGAAAATTCGGTAAGATATTGCGATGAAATTGTAGACAAAAGAGAAATTGATTATGACGGATGCAACTGCTGGCAAGATCCCTCACGTTCTGGTCATTATGGATGGTGTTGGACACCGTGAAGCGATTGAAGATAATGCTTTTCTTGCAGCAAAAACCCCGAATTTAACTGCAATGAAAGCAAAGCATCCAAATAGTCTCATTTCTGGTTCTGGTGAAGATGTTGGTTTACCTGATGGACAAATGGGTAACTCTGAAGTTGGTCACATGAACCTTGGCGCTGGCCGAGTGTTATACCAAGACTTCACACGTATTACTAAAGATATTCGTACTGGTGCTTTTTTTGAGCACGAAGTATTGGTTGATGCCGTAGAAAAAGCAAAAGTAGCGGGTGGCGCAGTTCATATTATGGGCCTACTCTCTGAAGGCGGTGTTCACTCACATGAAGATCATATTGTGGCGATGTGTGAGCTTGCATTAAAACGCGGTGCAAAAGTTTACTTACACGCGTTCCTTGATGGCCGTGATACACCTCCACGCAGTGCTCAGCCGTCTTTAGAAAAATTAGATGCATTATTTGCTCAATATGAAGGCAAGGGCCGTATTGCAACCATGATTGGTCGCTATTTTGCAATGGATCGTGATAACCGTTGGGATCGTGTTGAGCAGGCTTACCGTTTATTAACGGAAGGTGAAGCTGTTCGTACTGCAACTACTGCGGTTGAAGGCTTAGAGCTTGCATATGCTGCAAATGAAAATGATGAGTTTGTAAAAGCAACCCGTATTGGTGAGATCGCTAAAGTTCAAGATGGCGATAGCGTTGTATTTATGAATTTCCGTGCTGACCGTGCCCGTGAAATTACGCGTGCGTTTGTTGAAAAAGATTTCGCAGGTTTTGAGCGTAAAGTTGTACCGAACCTTTCTAAATTTGTCATGTTGACGCGTTATCAGGCAAGTATTGATGCACCTGTGGCATATATGCCTGAAGAGTTAAAGAACTCGCTTGGTGAATATTTATCTTCTTTAGGTAAAACACAATTACGTATTGCTGAAACTGAGAAATATGCCCATGTGACTTTCTTCTTTAGTGGTGGTCGTGAAGACGAATATCCAGGTGAGAAGCGAATTCTAATTCCATCGCCAAACGTTGCGACATATGACTTAAAGCCTGAAATGAGTGCTTATGAAGTAACTGATGAGCTAGTCAAAGCAATTAACTCGGGTGAGTACGACTTACTTGTTGTGAACTATGCCAATGGTGATATGGTCGGTCATACAGGCGTATTTGATGCTGCAGTTAAGGCTGTTGAAGCAGTTGATACATGTTTAGGTCGTGTATACGAAGCTGTAATGGCGAAAAAAGGCCATATGCTTATTACGGCTGACCACGGTAATGTTGAACAAATGCAAGATTATGAAAGTGGTCAGGTTCATACTCAGCATACAACAGAGCTTGTTCCTTTTATTTATGTGGGTCCAACCCAAGCAACGATTGCAGAAGGTGGCGTGCTTGCTGATGTTGCACCGACCATTCTGAACTTAATGCAGATTCCTGTGCCTGCTGAAATGCAAGGCCGTAATCTCATTACATTGTCTGCTTAAGCGATAGGTGACTAAATGCTGCAACACAATATATATAAAGCTTTTTTTGTTAGCGTATTGATGTGTTGCAGCCAGCTTGCTCTTGCAGCCCCTGTTGTAAAAGAAAAATTATCGCCTCTGCATGCTGATGCCCCAGAATCAGAAGAAAGTTATGCAGAAGTGCCTATTGAGTCTATTCAACAGTTTGTACAAATATATGGAATCGTCCGTGATAACTATGTCGATGAAAAATCGGACGATGCTTTATTTTTACAGGCAATTAAAGGTTTAGTCAGTGGTCTAGACCGTTACTCCCGCTATTTGTCAGCTGAAGAATACCGTCAACTCATTCAATATACTGAAGGGGATCTTGCTTCAGTTGATTTTGTACTAAGCCCCGAATCACATGTTCATAAATGGATGATTCGTGACCTTAAGACGGGTTCTGACTCATATAAACTAGGCTTAAGAAATGGCCAAACTATTTTAAAGATTGATAATCAGGAACTTAAAAATCTGACACATGATCAGGTGCTAGGTTTGCTTTATGGATCGATAGGCTCGACGCTTCAAGTACAAACAGAAGAGTCAAATAGTCCAATTAGTTTAGTCCGTAATAAAAAGATTGAAACCGATATTGAGCCTGTGATGTTGCACAATCAGGTGTTGGTATTAAAAATTAGAGTATTTCAACAAGATACCGCCAATGAGATTAAGCGTTTAATTGAAGAAAATAGTTCTTCGCGTTTAAAAGCGGTGTTAATTGATTTAAGAAATAACCCAGGCGGCTTGTTATCTGCTGCTGTTGAGTCAGCCGATTTATTTTTAAATCATGGCATTATTGTCTCTACAAAAAGTCGTTCAGAAGGCAATCAGCAATTTCAGGCTTTACCGGGTAACGATTTTCAAAATATAAAAGTTGGTATTTTAA
Source organism: Acinetobacter sp. OYA S30 (assembly GCF_033599315.1). Lineage (NCBI taxonomy): Bacteria > Pseudomonadati > Pseudomonadota > Gammaproteobacteria > Moraxellales > Moraxellaceae > Acinetobacter > Acinetobacter sp. OYA S30. The sequence continues at coordinate 42,172 of NZ_JAWVAV010000023.1, read as the reverse complement.
TCAATCACAGATCTGCCTCGGCAGCAGAAGTTTTTACTGCTGCAATGAAAGAGCATCAACGTGCTTGGGTCATGGGTGAAAAAAGTTATGGTAAGGGTGTTGTGCAAAAGCTTTTCCCTCTACCAAGTGGGGCAGCGCTACAAATGACAGTCTCACATTACTACACACCAAATGGTAATATGATTGAGGGGCAAGGTATTCAGCCTAACCAGACTTATCCCTTACCTCCAGAAATGAAAGAGGAAGTTTATCTAGATCGTGTTGCCGATCTCCTTCTAAAAAGAAAATAAATTTTATACTTCCTGTTCTGTCTCCGTATCTAAGCCAAATTTTTTCAGACGATAGCGTAAAGAGCGGAAAGTCATTCCTAATTTTTTAGCTGCTAAGGTACGATTCCAATGAGTCATATTGAGTGCATTGAGTAAAATATCTTTTTCAATATTTTCTAAATAACGTTCTAAGCCTTCACTTGGTAATTTTTTTACGACTTGAGGAGCTGCCACAGTGGTTTGTATGCTTTGAGCAGCGGAAGCAAAAGGATTAGAAATATTCGCTCTTAGTGGAGCAGGATGTAAATGAGATATATCTATGGTGGCATCTTCACTTAAGGTAATTGCGCGCTCAATCATATTTCTTAATTCACGAACATTACCCGGAAAGTGTTGCTGTAGCAGATAAGTTTCGGCCGCTTCTGTTAATTGTTTAGGTGGCGTTTCCCACTCCATACAAATTTTCTGAATAAAGTGATTGGCAAGCAAAAGGACATCTTCGCCACGTTCACGTAGAGGTGACAATATGAGGTCCATAACGTGAATACGGAAGAATAAATCTTGACGGAATTTACCTTGTCTAACCAATAAATCTAAATCTTGATGACTTGCACTAATTACACGGAAATCAACATCGATTTCCTGATCTGAACCGACAGGTCGGATCTTTTTTTCCTGTACTGCGCGGAGCAGTTTGACCTGCATACTTAAAGGTAATTCGGCAATTTCATCTAAAAATAAACTGCCACCGTGTGCCGATAAAATTAGACCTTGCTTATCTTGAGTTGCTCCGGTAAAGCTCCCTTTTTTATGCCCAAAAAGCTCACTTTCCATGAGTTCGGTGGGAATGGCACCGCAGTTAATTGCAATAAAAGGGCCTTCACTACGGTTACTCAGCCGATGAACCAAATTGGCAACTACTTCTTTACCTGTTCCAGACTCACCGGTAACAAATACAGGTGCTTGTGAGCGCGCAATTTTTTTAATTGCAATACGTAGCTGCTGGATGGGTAGAGAACGGCCGATTAATAATTTATTTTCTAACGCATTCTCGGTAGCATCATGCTCTACTTTTTGCCGATTCAAGGCTTTTTGTAATAATTGATCTAGATGTACTTGGTTGACTGGTTTGCTTACAAAATCAAAAGCGCCTGCTTTTAATGCTGCAATTGCAATATCCATATTGCCGTAGGCAGTTAAAACGGCAATGGGAGTATTAGTATAATTTTGAGAGACATGTTTAACTAAATCTATCCCGCTCCCATCGGGTAGGTTTAAGTCGGTTAAACACGCATCGTAATGAAACTGAGTGAAGAGTTGTTTGGCCTGTTCAACCCGATAAGCAAGATGTGTTTTAATCCCCATTCGTGCAAGTGTCATTTGCATTAAAAGGCACAAATCTTCTTCATCGTCTACAAGCAAAACCAGTGGTTGCTGTTCTGCCATTTCCCCAAAAACCTAATAAAAAATCAATATATTATTGGGCATTCTATTCTGAAGCATGCCCCTTGTTTTTGCTCTACATAGGTGAGCCTTGCATGGTTCGCCTCACAAAAACTATGAGACAAATATAATCCTAAACCAGTTCCATTAATTTCGGTACTAAAAAATGGTTTAAATAATTGAGATATATCACGTTTTGAAACACCTTCACCGTAATCGATCACATCAATATAAATTTTATTTGTCTGTGAATGGATGTTGACCGTAATGTACGGCGAGTCGGGGGCATTATGCCGTAAAGCATTTCTCACCAGATTGATCATGACTTGTCTTAATTGTTTTTCATCAAATAAAAATTTTAGAGAACTATCCGAAATTTTAAGTTGAATTGAATGTTTAACGTCAAATAAATCTTCTTCGAGCAATGTATCTATGAAGTGTTTTACATCGATCTGGATAGGATGTGTTCTTTCACTACGAGCAAGTCCTAAAGTATCTTGAACAATACTATCAATGCGTTTGGTTTGTTTGCCAATCATATGACGCAAAGTATTTTGTTGTTCTGGATTGCTATCTTTCAGTAACTCATTTGCTTGTACGATTGCAGCGAGAGGATTGCGGATCTCATGTGCAATACTTGCTGAGAGTTGCCCTAGCGCAGCAAGCTTAAGCTGTTGTGCTTGCTGATTAATTTGTTGGGCATCTTGTAAAATGAGCAGGGTTAGCGTTTGTTGTGGGACCAAAAGGTGTTGCACTTTAATGTTGATGGAGTACGCCGATAGCCGAGACTCAAAAATGAATCGGTCACCTTCTTTTAAGTCGCCAAACTTTAAAATTTCAAATAAATCGGTATGCCACTTTGCTAAAGGATATTTTTCATTAGCAAATTGAGGGGGAATACCCAAGAGTGAACAGGCCGCAGGATTACTGACAACGATGTCGTAATTCTCATCCAAAACTAAATAGCCTTCTTCAATTTGTTCTAAGATATAACGGTTAATATTTGGGAGTTGATAAAGTTCAATTGACTGGTGAAAGGTGAGTGCTTCAAGTAATTTAAAGCGCTGCACTGCAATTTGGCCAATTCCGTGAACCACAAAAAATAAGAAAGCTAAGAGAGCGCTATTACCAATAGTATTTAGATTGTTATAGTCAAATAAACTACCTACAAATCGTTGGTAAATAACAGCAATAACCGCAAGCAATGTAATCAGCAAAGACATTCTTGCGCTGAGCAAAATCGCCGAGGTAAAGATGGCAATTACATAGAGTAAGCTGAGTTGTAAATTTGGTTCACCCACAGAAAAAGTCAGTAAACTCAAACAAATAATATCAACAATAAAAAATAAAATAAGCTGTCGTGTGGCTTGAGTGGCAATAAATTTAAAGCATAACAGCTGAACAAGACTTAAGAGCGAATAGCCGAGTAGTGTGTAGGAATATAAGGCAGGTTGCTGCAAACTGTTATCAGTTTGCGCATCGGTTAAAACTAAAATAATATTCAGGCTAACCGCAATAATAAGACGGTATAAGCCGTACCAAGTGCCCAAACGAAAAATCGTATGGGACAAGGATGAATTTAAGGGAAATTGCATGTAAATTTGGTTATGGTTTGATCAAACCGTAACGAATCGCAAGATGTGTTAGTTTTACATCGCTATCAATTCCTAACTTTTCAAAAATACGATAACGGTAAGTATTTACAGTTTTCACACTTACAAAAAGTTTATCGGCAATTTCTTGGGCGCTAATACAGTTGACGACCATCATTGCAACTTGCATTTCCCGTTCCGATAACGAATCAAAAGGGGATTGTTGAGTGTCGGATAAATATGAGCTCGCGAGTTGTTCGGCAATATCTGCACTAAAATATTTACCGCCTTGCATGACCTTATTAATTGCACGAACCATTTCGGCAATTGGCGCGCCTTTAGTGATATAGCCTTTTGCACCGGCTTTTAATAATAAAGATGGGTAAGGCTCTTCGGCAAGGCCGCTTACAGCAATGACTTTCGTCTCTGGAGCCGTCTGTAATAAACGACGGGTTGTTTCTACACCACCGATGCCCGGCATGTTGACATCCAGCAGCACGACTTGCGGATGTTGTTGGCGAACGATAGCAATTGCTTCTTCGCCCGATTCGGCTTGTCCAATTACCTCAACATCGGCATGATCTTCTAACATACGGCAAATACCCGTACGTACCAGTTCATGGTCATCGACAACTAAAACTGTAATCAAGAAGACCTCCTTTCTTTCAAAAAACAAGTTTTTTGTTACATAAAGCAAAATAAGCTTGCAATGGAATGACAAAATTAGCAATCCTATTCTTCTATAGTGAGCGAATAGTTGTGCACAATTGTGTCGGTAAAAGCTTTATACCTTATATCTCAAATGTAAGGCATAATGATAGTAAGCGCAAATGTGTGTCACCCTGAGTCGAGTATTGTGCCGTGAAAAATTCTAAAAAGTCTTTAATGCATGTGCTAAGCATGTCTATTTTGCTTAGTTTGAGTTCAACAAGCTTTGCAGAACTCGTCAATAACCCGTCTTCAGGGAGTACTGGTACTGCAAGTTTAAATTGGTCTGCAGCGGATGCTAGTCAACTTTTAAATGATGAAGATGATGAACCGACTCCGCAAGGTTCAACTTCTGTAACCACAACATTGCGTGGCAGTAATGCGCCAAGAGTTATTACTTCTGCCCCTAAAGTTGCTCCAATCCGTGATACTGTGGGTTATAACGCCCAGCCAAGTGTCAGTGCACGTGCTGCACTTGTAATGGATGCACAAACAGGTGAGGTACTTTATAGTAAAAATACCAACGCATCAGTGCCGATCGCTTCTATTACCAAATTGATGACAGCAGTTGTAACGGCAGATGCCCGTTTAAACATGTCTGAAGAAATTACACTTGAGCAAATTGATTTTGCTGGGGCTGGCGGGAAAAACTCAAGCTCAACACTTCGTGTTGGCGATAAAATGAACCGCGCAGAAGTTCTTCTGTTTGCTCTGATGAAGTCAGAAAATCCGGCAGCAGCAGCTCTAGCGCGTACTTATCCGGGTGGCCGTGCTGCATTCGTGGCGGCAATGAATGCTAAAGCGCGTGCTTTAGGTATGAATGCAACTCATTATTATGAGTCAACTGGTTTAGATCCGCGTAATGTATCTTCTGCACGTGATTTGGGAATTTTGGCGAGTACAGCATCTCAATATGGTTTGATTCGTCAGTTCTCAACCACACCGACCTATGACTTTAATTTAGGTTATCGTGTTCTTAAATCAAATAATACAAATGCTTTAGTCCGTAATGGTGGTTGGAATATCAACTTATCTAAGACTGGTTATATTAATGAAGCAGGCCGTTGTGTAGTTATGCATACTACTGTGAACTCACGTCCAGCAGTGATTGTATTATTGGGTGAGCCAAGTACTCAGGCACGTAATAACGATGCAACTAACTTGCTCGGTTGGTTAAGTAATTTGCCAAAACGTATTTAATTTAATTATTTTTAAAAACGCTTCTTTAGAAGCGTTTTTTTATGCCATTTAAAAAGCATAAAAAACGGCTGTATTAAACAGCCGCTTTTTATAAAAACTCAGATTTTACATATTAGATAAAATCGAATCTTTTACTTGGTCCATTGTTGCATCAATTGACAACATCACTGCATCAGCACATTGTTTAATTGCTGTATCAGGGTCTTTCAAGCCATTACCCGTTACTGTACATACAATGACAGAACCTTCAGCAATCTTACCGGCTTTAATGTCACGGATCGCACCGCCAATAGAAGCAGCAGATGCCGGCTCAACAAATACACCTTCATACATAGAAAGTAAGCGTTGAGCTTCTAAAATTTCGCTGTCTTGAAGTTCATCGAACCAACCTTTAGAGTCACGTACTACAGCTTTTGCATGGTTCCAGCTTTGTGGGTTACCAATACGAATCGCAGTTGCAACTGTTTCCGGTTTTTCTACTGGAGCACCACGTAAGAAAGGAGCTGCGCCAGAAGCTTGATAACCTACCATTGTTGGTAAGCCTTCTGGTTTTGGACCAGTGAATTGATCAGTCGCAGCGTCATAAACAACTTGTTCAAATTGGCCAGCAGGTTGGTTAGCTACTGCTTCGGTATAACCCATCCAGTGAGCTGTAATGTTACCTGCGTTACCAACTGGTAAGCAGTGGTAATCAGGTGCACGGCCTAAAGCTTCAACGATTTCATAAGCAATAGTTTTTTGACCTTGCAAACGGTAAGGGTTGATTGAGTTTACAATCGTTACAGGTGCTTGATCAGCCACTTCTTTTACAAGACGCATACCATCATCGAAGTTACCACGGATTTGCATAGTGATCGCGCCATACATCATGGCTTGCGCCATTTTACCCATCGCAATTTTGCCTTCTGGAATCAAAACAAACGCTTTGATACCTGCACGTGCAGCATAGGCAGCAGCAGCAGCAGAAGTGTTACCTGTAGATGCACAGATAATTGCTTTAGAGCCTTCTTCAACTGCTTTGGTTACAGCCATGGTCATACCACGGTCTTTAAATGAACCAGTCGGGTTTAAGCCCTCGTATTTCACATAAATTTCAACGTCTTTGCCAATAATACGTGGAATATTCTCAAGTTTAATGAGAGGGGTGTTGCCTTCACCCAAAGAGATAGCACGAGTAGTTGCCGAAACTGGCAAACGGTCACGATAACGATCTACAAGACCAGTATAACGATTGGCATTAGACATGATGGTGTTCCAATTATGAGGTGAAGCGGGAGAGGGAATCTTTCCCTCAACCTGATTAACTATCGAGCGATTCTAAACGAATTCTTACGATTTCGCCACGAATTGCAGGTAATGCTTGAATTTGCGCAAGAGCGTCATCCATTTTGGATTCAACGATTGGATCAGTCAAAATCACAATTGGAATGAGGTCTTTTAAGCGAGATTGTTGCATGATGGCATCAATACTGATTCCGGCACGGCTTAAGATGGTCGTCACATCTGCAAGTACACCAGTCTGATCTTCAGCATTTAAGCGGATGTAATAACCTGTGGTCATTTCTTCACGGCTTAAAATTGGCATATTTGTTAATGCTTCAAAAGCCAGTTGAGGAATTGTGCCTGCACCATCTTCTGTATAAGAAATATCACGAACGATATCAATTACATCAGCAACAACTGCAGAAGCTGTTGGGCCAGCACCAGCACCAGCACCGTAATAAAGTGTTGGACCTACTGCATTGGCTTGAACTAAAACAGCATTTTTAACGCCGTTTACGTTCGCAATAAGCTGCTCATCTGGAATAAGTGTCGGGTGAACACGTAGCTCAATACCCTTTTCAGCACGGCGGGCAATGCCTAGATGTTTAATACGGAAACCCAGCTCCTCAGCATACTTCACATCTTGTGCAGTAATTTTGCTGATACCTTCGGTATAGACTTTATCGAACTGCAAAGGAATACCAAACGCACAAGACGCTAAAATTGTAAGCTTGTGTGCAGCATCAATACCTTCAACGTCAAAAGTTGGGTCCGCTTCTGCATAACCGAGTTCTTGAGCTTCTTTTAATACATCATCAAATGCGCGGCCTTTTTCACGCATTTCAGTCAAAATAAAGTTACCTGTGCCATTAATAATGCCTGCAAGCCATTCGATATGGTTTGCCGCAAGGCCTTCACGAATCACTTTAATAATTGGAATACCGCCAGCAACAGCTGCTTCATAAGCAATTTGTACAGCATTATCTTCTGCTGCTTTAAATAGTTCATTACCATGTTCAGCGAGTAATGCTTTGTTTGCAGTCACGACTTGTTTGCCGTGTTTGATCGCTTCCATGATAACTTCATAAGCAGGGTGGATCCCACCCATAACTTCTACAACCACATCCACATCGGGTTGACGAACGATGTCAAGTAAATCGGCGCTTTGTTTAATCCCTTCCAATTCAAGATCTGGACGAGGACGACGTGTTCCAACGTGGGTAATTTGAATTTCTCGACCGGTGCGACGTTTAATTTCAGCGGCATTTTCTTGTAGTAGTTTAAGGGCTCCTCCACCTACGGTACCTAGACCGAGTATTGCCAGGCGAACTGGTTTCACGTCACACTCCATATCATCATTGAATCATTTAATTGAAGCTAGATCATAGCTAAAAAAAACGCCAGACTCTAGCGCTTTTAGCGCCTGTTCAGTGATTTAGAGTGCGATGTTTGGAAAAGAAGAGTAGATCACTCTTTAAACACTGGTATGAGAAGAAGTATTTATTGAAAAAACAAAGCGCTGCAATAAGATCAGCGCTTTATTTGTAAGATGGATGATGAATTGTTCATCAACTTGGAGAGGGTTATTTATCCAATCGTTTAATCAATTCATCCGGTGTTAAGTAGCCACCCAAGTACTCACCATCAACATTATAAATAGCTGGTGTACCATTTACGCCCATGTTTAGACCAAGTTGGTATTGTTCACGAACAGGGTTTTTACATTGAGCAGGTGGAATACTAATGCCCTGTACAGCTTGGTCAAATGCAGCTTTACGGTCTGCACTACACCAAACCGCTTCCATAGTTGGCATAAACTGTTCGCCGCGTGGCCATGCAATGTAACGAACCTCAATACCTTTCTCATTAATCTCAGCTAAATGCTCATGTAATTTATGGCAGTAAGGACAGCTTGCATCGGTAAACACATAAATCACATGTTTAGCTTTACCGCCTTTAGCTGGATAAACAATTAAGTCTTCATTTTTTAAAGCAGCAAGATGCTTTTTGTTTTCTGAGGCTTGAAGGCTATCGCCGATATTATGAAGTTCTTTACCGCCTAAACGGATGACATCACCTTGAATCAGGTATTTACCATCACTTGTTGTATAAACCGATGTCATTCCTTCAAGGTTAACCCAATATAAATTAGGAACTTCGGTAGGCTTAATATCTAAAATTTTGACGTTGATATTTGCATTCTTAAATTGTTTTTGCAAAGTTTCAATTAAACGCTGTTTAGCATTGCGTTCAATAATGGTTGAAGCTTCCCCTGTAGCAGGCGCGGTCGCTGTGAGCGCATCTTCTTTTTGTGGTTTGTTTTCTTTAGAACAAGCACTGAACAACAGGCTAGAAGCCAAAGCACAGGCAAGAAAAATTTGAGATCGGGTAAAGGACATAGATAACCCTTATTTCATCAGTATTTATAGTCAGAAGCTGCTAAGCATAACAAAAAATCTAGTGTGTATTGTTAAAACTTTCTTAACCTTTGTGAACGAAATCAAGTGATTGTTTGGGGCATTCCAAAATATTCTTTTAAAAAATTTTAACCCCTAGGGTGATGTTTTTCATGCAATTGTTGCATTCTGACTTGTGCTACATGCGTATAGATTTGCGTGGTTGATAAGTCACTATGACCCAGTAACATTTGTACTACGCGTAAGTCCGCCCCGTGATTGAGCAAGTGTGTTGCAAAGGCGTGACGTAAGGTGTGAGGTGAAAGTTCAGCTTGAATATTGGCCTGTAGCGCATAACGCTTTATGGCATACCAAAAGTTCTGACGGCTCATAATTCCACCGTGCTGGGTTAAAAATAAATAGTCAGTTGAACTTTTATAAAGTTGTGGACGTGCCTCGTTTAAATAGCGTTCCACCCAATCGCAGGCATATTGGCCTAAAGGCACTAAACGTTCTTTGTTACCTTTACCAGTAATACGCAGGTAACCTTGTTTTAAATTAATAAGTTCGAGGCGTAAATTTAGTAATTCAGAGACACGTAAACCACAAGCGTAAAGGACTTCAAACATTGCTCGGTCACGTAAGCCCAACGCCGTTGTAATGTCTGGCGCCTGAATGAGCGCTTCTACATCTTCTTCAGACAAGTCTTTAGGTAAGGCTCGGCCAATTTTTGGTGAATGGTGAGTAGCTACAGGATTATCACTTCGTAATTTCTGTTCACGTAGAAATTTATAAAACTGACGTAGGGCAGATAAGCAACGAGCAATTGAGCGTGGGCTTTTCCCTACTTTGGTAAGTTCAATGAGGACGTCAGAAATGTCATCGCTCGTCCAGTCTGGCAATCTATTTTTTTTATGAAGTTCACTACATTGAATCAGGTCAGATAAATAGGCATTGCGCGTATGCGGACTGACTGTCTGTGCAACCAGATAGTCGCGAAAACCTTGTAAAAAGCTTAAATGTTCAGGAATTTGAACAGGGCTCGGAATACGCGGTTTTTTATTTATCATAAACAACTTCCTCTAAACCACTGTACTGTAAAAGAAACTTTAAGGTTTGTCGATTAAACTCCATAAGAATTGAAATCTAACCTTATTTGGTAATTATTCTCATTTATATGTATACTAGTAAAAAAGGTTTAGGATCGGATGCGGTGCGTTTATCAGCGTTGAAAGTGAAGCAAGCGGCGACCATCACCAAAGTGAATCGGATAGAAGTAGAGTCCGAGCAGCAAGATTTGGTCGCAATTCGTTTGGAAAGTCTGGGTTTTGTACCAGGCACGCGAGTGGAAGTGATTACCAAGGGTGTTTTTGGTGGTGATCCGATCTTAATCCAAATTGGCTTTACTCGTTTCGCTTTACGTAAAGCAGAAGCGGAAAAAATCGAAATTCAAGTAGAAGAAGGAGTACCCGCATGAGTGATGCGTTACGTATTGCCCTTGTGGGAAACCCTAACTGTGGTAAAACCTCTCTTTTTAACCATTTAACTGGAACTCGACAAAAAGTCGCCAACTATGCTGGTGTAACGGTCGAGCGTAAAGTTGGTCATTTTCAGTTACCTTCAGGCCGTTCGGTTCGAGTGCTCGATTTGCCGGGTACATACAGTCTTAATGCGACCAGTCCGGATGAAGCAATTACTCGTGATGTCTGTTTAGGAAAAATAGCGGAAGAGGGGCAACAAGACGCTTTTTTATGTGTGGTTGATGCGACCAACTTAAAATTGCATTTAGGCCTTGTACTCGAAATGATCGAGTTAGGTCGTCCGATTTTACTAGTACTGAATATGATGGATGAAGCGCGTCGTCGTGGCATCCAGATTAATACTCAAAAGTTATCTCAACGTTTGGGTGTACCAGTCGTTGAAACAGTAGCTGTCCGTAATGCGGGTATTGAAAATTTATTACATGCCCTTGATCAAGAAAAATACAGTGTGCCACAAACTGAACTGAGTGGCTTAACTGGGACTCATCATCAAAAAATCGATATGATTTTTAAAGATGTTGTTCATTATGTTGATCAGGAAGACAAGCGTACTGATTTTCTCGATCGAATTTTCTTACATCCAGTCTTAGGTCTACTTAGTCTTGCCATCATGATGTTTATTGTGTTCCAAGCAGTTTTTGCATGGGCAGCACCTTTTATGGATGGTATTGAAGGCTTCTTCGGCTGGCTGGGTGAAGTAGTCGGTTCTGTGATTACACAGCCACTACTGCATAGTCTGGTGGTTGACGGAATTATCGCGGGTGCAGGTGGCGTAGTTGTTTTCTTGCCACAAATTCTAATTTTGTTCTTCTTCATTTTAGTATTAGAAGAATCGGGCTATTTACCGCGTGCAGCATTTTTACTTGATAAATTAATGTTTCAAGCCGGTTTAAGTGGTCGTGCTTTCATTCCGTTACTTTCAAGCTTTGCTTGTGCAGTACCGGGAATTATGGCAACGCGTAGTATTAGTGACCCTCGTGACCGTTTTACAACGATTATGGTTGCGCCACTAATGACTTGTTCGGCACGTTTACCCGTATATGCCTTGCTAATTGCTGCATTTATTCCAGAGAAAATGGTCTGGGGTATTTTCAACCTACAAGGACTGGTGCTGTTCGGTCTGTATATGGCTGGGATTGTGAGTGCACTGTGTGTTTCATTCTTAATGAAATTTTTCCAAAAAGATAAGTCTCAACACGCTTTACTGCTAGAGCTGCCGAGTTATCGTTTCCCTGATTTAAAAAGTGTGGGAATCGGTTTGTTAGATCGTGCGAAGATTTTCTTGAAGCGTGTCGGCGGCATTATTTTTGCGCTTTCTATTTTGCTCTGGTTCTTGTGTACTTTCCCACAACCACCAGAAGGGGCGACATTGCCTGCTATAGATTACAGCTTCGCAGGTATGCTTGGACACCTTATCCAGCCTTTATTCGCTCCAGTTGGTTTTAACTGGCAAATCTGTATTGCCTTAATCCCGGCTATGGCAGCTCGTGAAGTTGTAGTGGCTGCATTAGGTACCGTATATGCCTTGTCGGCAACTGATGAAGATGCGGTAGCACAAGGTTTGTCTCATTTGATTAGTGCAGATGGTACAGGGTGGTCGTTGGCAACAGGTTTATCGCTTTTAGTGTGGTTCATTTATGCGCCGCATTGTTTGGCAACATTGGCAACAGTACGTCGTGAAACAGGTTCATGGAAACATGTTGCAGCTATGACTGCATATCTGTTTGGTTTAGCTTATTTTGCATCGTTTGTTACCTATCAAATTGCTTCCCACTACTGGGGTTAGGGCAATAAAGGAGGTTGTATATGCTTCAATATCTGATTATTGCGGTTTTAGTGATTTGGAGTGCTGTTGTTGTTTTTAAGAAAGTATTTCCAAAAACAGCAAACTCGGCCTTTTCAGCACTATCCGTTTTTTGTGAAAAGCAGGGTTGGGCAACTTTAGCAAAATGGCTGAAACCAAAAATGACTTTTGGTTGTGCAGGTGGCTGTGGCTGCTCAAGTGAAGATAAACCAACTAATACAGTTCAAGAAATTAAACCAGTTAAATGGCAATAAATTTAGCCATTCCTGTTTCGTATAAAAAGCCATCATATTGATGGCTTTTTTACGCACTGACACAAAAAAAGATGAATAAAGTTCAAACTGAAAAAGCATTCAAAACAGCAAAGTGCTAACATTTTTGCCATTCTGTCGATTGATAAATTGTGGGGCAAAAATGTTAATACAACGTGGTGGATTAAAAGTTGTCGCAGGCTTGGGAATATCAGGCGTTTCTGCTGTAAATTTCCTGCATGAACAAGGCTACCAAGTTGCTGTAACGGATTCCCGCCCCACACCTCCCGGACACGATCAGATTCCGGCTGGCGTTAAAACCAGTTTTGGTCAACTTGATCAAGAATTATTATTACAAGCAGAAGAGATTATTTTAAGCCCAGGCCTTGCACCGCAATTACCGGAAATTCAGGCAGCTATTGCTAAGGGTATTTCTGTGGTGGGCGATATCCAGTTATTGCGCCGTGCCACTGATGTGCCGATTGTAGCGATTACAGGTTCCAATGCAAAAAGTACTGTAACGACTTTAATTGGCTTAATGGCTAAGGATGCAGGTAAGAAAGTTGCAGTAGGCGGCAACCTTGGTCGACCAGCGTTAGATTTACTTAAAGATCAACCAGAGTTACTGGTCCTTGAGTTATCAAGCTTTCAATTAGAAACCACCTCTCACTTAAACGCTGAGGTAGCAGTGGTTCTCAATATGAGTGAAGACCATTTAGACCGTCATGGAAATATGCTGGGGTATCATCAAGCAAAACATCGTATTTTCCAAGGCGCTAAAAAAGTTGTATTTAATCGAGATGATGCGTTAAGCCGCCCACTTGTTCCAGATACGACACCATTGCAAAGCTTTGGTTTAAACGCACCGGATTTAAATCAATATGGCGTTTTAAGAGATGCCGACGGTACGCTTTGGCTTGCTCGTGGTTTACAGCGTTTAATTAAAAGCTCAGATTTATATATTCAAGGTATGCACAACGTAGCCAATGCTTTAGCGTGTTTAGCATTGGGGGAGGCAATTGGTTTACCTATGGAGTCAATGCTTGAAACTTTAAAACAATTTAAAGGATTAGAGCACCGCTGTGAGTACGTTAAAACCGTGCATGATGTCCGTTATTATAATGACTCTAAAGGTACCAATGTTGGTGCTACACTTGCAGCAATTGATGGCTTAGGTGCTGCCATTGAAGTGAAAAAAGGTAAGGTTGCACTTATTTTAGGTGGACAGGGCAAAGGACAAGATTTTTCTCCTTTACGTTCTTCTATCGAAAAATATGCCAAAGTTGTGGTATTGATTGGTGAAGATGCGCCTGTCATCGAACAGGCCATTCAAGGCGCAACTAAAATTTTACATGCAGCAACGCTTAAAGAAGCTGTTGAGCTGTGTCAACGTGAAACACAAGCTGAAGATGTGGTATTGCTATCACCCGCATGTGCAAGTTTTGATATGTTTAAAAGTTATAATGACCGTGGTCAGCAGTTTGTTGCCTGCGTCAATTCGTTGGTTTAAAGAAAATATGATTAGGAATGTAGTATGGCAGGCTTAGCTCAGACCACAATCCAGAAAATCAATCATTGGTATGAACGGATATTGCCGAAATGGCCAGCGGAAGTGACGCCACGTAATGTCTTGATTTTCTGTGTGGTTGCATTGTTATGTATCGGTTCAGTGATGGTCGCATCTGCTTCCATGCCTTATGCTGAATATATGCATGAAAACCCATTTCACTATGTGATTCGTCATGGGATCTCAATCGTTGCTGCTGGCGTGGTGGCTTATTTAACCTATCGAATATCACTCAATACATGGTTTAAAAATACGTTTCCATTGTGGTTATTAACCATGGTTCTGTTACTTGCGGCTTTGGCTGTAGGTTCGGAAGTCAATGGTTCTACACGTTGGATTAAAATTGGTGGTTTTACCTTGCAGCCAACAGAGGTTGCCAAGGTTATGATGGCCATCTTTACCGCAGATTACGTAGTACGCCGTGCCAAAGAAGTCCGTACCCACTGGAAAGGCTTACTTCGTTTAAGTGGCGTTATGGCAATTACGGTAGGTTTAATTATTGCCGAGCCTGACTTGGGTGCGACGGTTGTTATTGTCATGATGATGGTCGGAGTGTTCTTTTTAGCGGGTGCGCCTCCAACACAATTCTTAATCATGCTTGGTGCAATTGTCACGGGTATTGTGTTTTTGATTTTATTTGAACCTTACCGTTTCCAACGTTTGATTTCGTTTACTGACCCTTGGGCAGACCCATTAGGTGTGGGTTATCAGTTATCAAATGCGTTAATGGCTTTTGGTCGTGGTGAGTGGTTTGGTACAGGCTTGGGGCATAGTGTTCAAAAGCTTTCCTATTTACCAGAAGCGCATACTGACTTTATGTTGGCTGTGTTAGGTGAAGAATTTGGTTTCTTTGGTATTTCAATTGTCATTGGCTTATCTTTCTTGATGCTGGCATGTTGTATCAAAATCGGCCACCGTGCCTTGAAACATCATTACCTCCGCGCAGGTTACTTGGCTTACGGTATTAGTATTATTTTCTTACTCCAGATTTTGGTAAATGCGGGTATGAACATGGGCTTAATGCCAACCAAAGGTTTAACTCTGCCATTTATTAGTTATGGTGGTACGTCTTTAATGATGTGTGCAGCTATGATTAGCTTGATCTTGAAGATCGATGCTTCAACTCAAGAAGTGAACCCTGAGAGGGAAGAATCAAACTTCTAAACCATGAAGCGTTATAAAAAGCCCGATATCAAATCGGGCTTTTTATTATTTATAAATATGTTCCGCAAAGCTGTTGCCCATGAGGAATCAAATCTACATTCCACTGGGTTACCGCCTGCTTGAGCATCACTTCGGGACGATCTAAATCAACCTGTGGTTGACCTAAGGCTTGTATGGCTTGTTGTAGTAATTCAGGAGCCTTTGTTAAATCAAGTGCATGGGCAAGGTTTTGCTTTGAAAGTTTTTGCCCTTGGTCGTTCATGGCGAGCGGAAGATGCATGTAACTCAGCTTAGGGTAGCCGAGGAGTTGACCAAGCCAGATTTGACGCTCAGTGTTATCTAACAGGTCTGCGCCTCGCACAACATGAGTAATGCCTTGTAGGTAATCATCTACGACGACAGCAAGCTGGTAGTTAATAATTCCATCACGGCGTTTAAGGACAAAATCACCAAGGTCATGCTCTAGATTAGAACAATGAAGCCCTTGTAGGCGGTCATCGAAACAGATTGGCTGATCTTGAACTTTTACCCGAATGGCTTGATGTTGGAAGTCGAGATGCAAATCTCGACATGTGCCTGCATAGATAGCGTTTGAACCGAGCATTTTACGGGTACATTGACAGGCGTAAACCAGACCCTCTTTTTTAAGTTGGTCTAATACACTTTCGTAAATATCTAGGCGGTCTTTTTGAAAAATGATCTCGGCATCCGGATCGAACTGAAAAGCTTCAAGTGATGCGAGTATATGGTCTTCACTACCGGGGTAGATGCGGGGGATATCGGTGTCTTCAACACGCACTAACCATCGACCTTGATGGGCTCTGGCATCGCAATAACTGGCAACAGCAGTAATGAGTGATCCGAAATGTAAAGGGCCGGTTGGCGAGGGCGCAAACCGACCTGAGTAGCGAATCAGTGGAACATCGTTTCGCTGATTCACAAGAGCCGAACTAAGCTCGGCTGGAGAATTCTTAACCGTCACAATTAACCGTTATTTTGCTTCTCTTTAATTTCTGCCAAAGTTTTGCAGTCAATACATAATGTTGCAGTTGGACGTGCTTCTAAACGACGTAAGCCGATTTCGATACCACAAGTTTCACAGAAACCGTAGTCTTCGTTTTTAATCGCTTCAAGAGATTGTTCGATTTTACGAATTAATTTACGTTCACGGTCACGTGTACGTAATTCAATTGCAAATTCTTCTTCTTGGGTAGCACGGTCATTTACGTCTGGCAATGCAGTTGATTCATCTTGCATCGTATTTAAAGTACGATCAACTTCAGACATTAATTCAGCTTTCCATGCTTGCAGAATTTGTCGGAAATGCTCGAGCTGTCCTTCAGACATGTACTCTTCATTTTTCTTAGGTTGATAAGGTGCAATACCAAATAAACTTGCAGTTGAGCCTACGTCAGAAGTTTTAGGTTTCACTTTACGTGCACGTTTTGCAGAAGCTTTATCACCTTCTACTACAACTTCTGTATGTTCATCCAAAACTTGGTTGTGGTTGTCATTCGCCATAATAGGGCATTCCTCATCATACACGTATTATCTATACGCAAAAAATATGGTGATATGCAAGTGTTTTTATAGAAAACCATCGATGGATTTTTCCATCGGGTCGTCATCATATAGATTTTTCCTGCAAGATGATAGTCATTCTGTCCCGTAAATATTTTCAAAACGTGTTTACCCTAGTCATAATTCTTTTGGGTTATATAAACTTTAGGGCTAATAACCTGAAATATCAGTATTTATACGGGTTTTGAAATTTTCAAGGCGAAACACTTTTGTTTCAAAACTACCATCGTTATTCAGACGAATGTAACGATAACCCGGTGCATTTTGGTCGAGTGCAAAATCATTACTAAACGGCTTAAACTGTACACTTGTGGAAGGCGTAGAAAAAAATTCGATACCTTGCCAGATATTAAGGGAATCTTGATGAACATGTCCGCAGACTAGGGCCTTCACGTTTTGAAATGGACTTAAAGTATCTAAAAGTGCATTTGAGTTTTGAAGCTTATGGTGGTCAATCCATTTTGATTTCATGGCAAATGGATGGTGATGACAAGCCAGCAAAACAGGATGATCTGCAAATTGTTCAAGTAAATTCGCTAAATTTTCTAATTGTTCCGAAGACAGATGACCATCTACTTTTCCCTTTACCGCGCTATTTAGCATAATCACACGCCAGTTTCCTAAACCGACAACTACAGGTTGTTGATGGTTTTCGTTATGTAGAGGAAAGTGGTCGACATTGTCATGATTACCGAGGGTCTGGAAAAAAGGCAGACCCAAGGTTTGCATAAAATTGATATAACGTTTGTAGGTAATAGGTGTTGGGGCTTGTGCGAGGTCACCGGTATGAATAATCGCATCAGCTTCGGGATGTTGTTTTAGTATCTGTTGAATAATGGCGTGGAAACTTTCTTCAGGATTCATCCCCACAAATTCTAGCTGTGGATACTCCAATAAATGTGTATCGGTAATTTGTATGATGACATGATTTTTTTGTGAAAGTGTTGAGACTTGAAAAGTCACCGTCCTACCTCTTCGGATTTATTATCGTTTTGCTGTGTTGAGTCAGCCATTGTAATGCCATAATAACAGGGGCATTTCTTAAACGTCCGCTGTTGAGTAGTGTTTGAATTTCACTATAACTAAACAAATGCAGCTGAATATTTTCACCCTCATTATCTACCCCAAAAACACCACCTACAGCAGGTAAATTGGTTTCGGCAACGTACAGATGAAATAACTCTGAACAGGCGCCAGCTGATGGGTAAAAACTAAATAGATGGTCTAAATCCTGAACTTCACAACCTGATTCTTCAAGGCTCTCGCGTCGAATGCAACTTTCTGGTGATTCATTGCCATCTAATACGCCTGCGATAATTTCGAGTTGCCATGGCGAATGGGAGTCATCTAAAGCACCAACACGAAACTGTTCAATCAGGGCAAACTGTTGTTTTTGATCATTGTAGAGTAGAACGCCAGCCGCTTCAGGCCGATGCACAAGTTCGCGCTGCAATACAGGAGTATATTCAGATTGATTAAATAGACGATGTCGAAGGCTGACTTTTTCAACTTGAATAAAACCACTGAACAGAGGTTCACGTGATGTTACTTCGACATCTTTAGATGTATAACTTGGACGCTCGACAATACTCATGATTCGATCAGGACGAAATCTATTTATTTCATCCTAACCGAGAATCATGGCTAGGCAAGTGTTTTTTTTGAATATTTACACTTTATGATACAGTTTTTGTCCTTGCTCTTGATAAACCTCTTTCATCGCTTTGAGGCCTTCTTCAACCTCTGAATCGCTATTGGTGAGATTGTTGGCATAGTCACGAACATTCTGGGTGATTTTCATCGAACAGAATTTTGGACCACACATTGAGCAAAAGTGAGCAGATTTATGCGCTTCTTTTGGTAAAGTCTCGTCATGCATGCTGTGTGCTGTATCTGGGTCTAGGCTTAGGTTGAACTGGTCGTCCCAACGGAATTCGAAACGTGCTTTAGACAAGGCATTATCACGAACCTGTGCACCCGGATGACCTTTGGCAAGATCGGCTGCGTGTGCTGCAATCTTGTAGGTAATAATTCCGTCTTTTACATCTTTCTTGTTTGGTAAACCTAAATGTTCTTTAGGTGTCACATAGCAAAGCATTGCTGTGCCATACCAGCCAATCATGGCTGCACCAATAGCAGAAGTAATGTGGTCATAACCCGGAGCGATATCTGTGGTTAAAGGCCCAAGCGTATAGAATGGAGCTTCTTTACACACTTCCAACTGTAAGTCCATGTTCTCTTTAATCATGTGCATTGGTACGTGACCCGGACCTTCAATCATGACCTGAACATCATGTTCCCATGCACGGTGAGTCAGCTCACCCAGTGTTTTAAGTTCGCTGAACTGCGCTTCGTCATTTGCATCTTGAATACAACCCGGACGTAAGCCATCGCCTAAGCTAAATGACACATCATAGGCTTTCATGATTTCACAGATTTCATCGAAGTGTGTGTATAAGAAGTTCTCTTCATGATGAGCGAGACACCACTGCGCCATGATTGAACCACCACGAGACACAATACCTGTTAAACGGTTTGCTGTAAGTGGCACATAACGAAGTAGAACACCTGCGTGAATGGTGAAGTAGTCAACACCTTGTTCAGCTTGTTCAATAAGCGTGTCTTTAAAGATTTCCCAAGTCAGGTTCTCGGCAACACCATCAACTTTTTCAAGTGCTTGATAAATTGGTACGGTACCGATTGGAACTGGTGAGTTACGAATAATCCATTCACGTGTTTCATGAATGTTCTTACCTGTAGACAAGTCCATAATGGTGTCAGCGCCCCAACGGGTTGCCCATGTCATTTTCGCAACTTCTTCATCAATTGAAGAACCAAGCGCCGAGTTACCAATATTGGCATTAATCTTAACCAAGAAGTTACGGCCAATAATCATTGGTTCAAGTTCTGGGTGGTTAATGTTGGCAGGAATAATAGCGCGGCCTTCGGCAACTTCTTGGCGAACAAACTCAGGTGTAATTTCTTTTAAGTTTTTCGCACCAAAGTTTTGACCTGGGTGCTGGCGCATATCTACAGCTTCACGTTGACGCTGATTTTCACGAATTGCAATATATTCCATTTCAGGCGTGATAATACCTTGCTTGGCATAGTGCATTTGAGTGACATTTTTGCCTGCTTTAGCGCGGCGTGGGTTTTGAATATGTGCAAAGCGAATATCAGCAGTACGAATATCTTTTAAACGCTCCTGTCCAAACTTTGAAGTTAGGCCAGAAAGAACGTCAGTATCGTTACGCTCTTCAATCCATTTTTGACGAACTGAAGGTAAACCTTTGTTTAAATCAATTTGAACATTCGGGTCAGTATAAACACCTGAAGTGTCATATACCATAATAGGTGGGTTGTGCTCACCACCAAGGCCAGTTGGGGTATCGGTTAAAGAAATTTCTCGCATTGGAACCTGAATATCAGGGCGAGAGCCTTCAATATAAACTTTTTTAGAAGCGGGTAAGATGCGGGTTAAGTCTTTTGCATCTTGTTCATGTTGTGCTGAAATTTCAGCAGAAGAGAGATTCGTTAATTGGTTCATCACATGATCCTTATGAATAACATCAACGAATCAAGCACGACCAAAAACGATGGCGGATTTATCTTGAACTAGATAAATTGAGGGCTTAGGTTTTCAGATGGCTTGATTCCTACGCAGGTCTTAACCTGATCAGGTTCAACGGTACTTGTGATCAAACTGGTGTTGCGATAACACGAAATTTACACAATCTCAGCGAGCTATTACTCGCGCTCCGTCAAGCGATTTAAAGACTAACATGTTTTAGGTTGGCTGGCATTGTCAATTTGTATCTATACAAACCGCATCTATATGGCAGTCACGATAGACTTCCGTGTTCCATGGCGAATCAAATTTTAATAGCTGCTCAAGTTGTTCATGCACAATCTGATAGGTAGATTTCTTTTGCCCATTTTCATCAGTTAAATCTATTTTAAATTGCTTATTGCGCTCATCGACAGGGGTGGCAATAAATTTAAGAAATTGTTGGGCAGGTTTCGCTAAACTTGATTGGCTCTGAGTTGATAAAAAGCGGATTTGCTGAAGTGCATCAGGGTCAAACCATGTGTTCGGGGCATATTCATTTGACACAGGTGTGTTATCTAGACCAAAGAAAATGAAGTATCGATATTCATTAAAGAGTAATTTGGCATCATTAATAAAATAACTCTTTGGATATTTTTGAATAAACTTTTCCCAAAATAAAGCACGTTCAGTAAGCTCTTTCCATGAAACAGCCAAAGCACCATCGTTATAGAAAATGTCTTGATTGTCTTTTGCCATGCGAGATAAAAATTCTTTCTGGTCAGCGGGTAAAGCCTTAGAAAAAACATCAACTAAGTAGTTTGGCTGGCGGCGATAAGTAAACATACCTTCACCTTGATAGAGCAGGTCAATATAGGCTTGGCCTTCATGTTGAAGTAAATATTGATCACGCGGGCTCAGTTGGGCGAAGAGCTTTTTCTGACTTTGAATCACCTTTTTAAGGTCTTGTTTCTGTTCTAAAACAGCATAGCCAAATGCTTCAAAAGCTCTAGCTGTTTTATCAGTGTAGGCTTGTTTTAGAAAACGCTGATACATGGCAGTTGATGCATCAATTAGCTTAAGCTGTTCCTCATTTTTTAACGAAGGAACACAGGTTTTAAGCTTTTCATTAATTTGATTTAAGTCTTCTATTTTACTGTTCTGATTAATCGTGTGCATGGCTACCATAATTTGTAAGCAGCTACTGTCTCGCTGTTCGGTGGCCTTTTGCGCAGTTGATTTTTGCTCTTTAGATACAGTTTGATCTTGCTGTGATGTTTTATTACAGCCAGTTAAAAGTAGTGCGCCGCACATACTCATCATTAGAATTTTTTTCATCTTTATATTTTTATCGAAATTGATCTTGCTCAAATTATAACGCTTAAAAAGATTGCATCACTGTTAGAAATCTTTATTATTAGGTAGGTCGGTCTACTTAAGTAAAAGCTATGAATGATAGAACAGCAAGACAGAAAATTCTCGATGCAGCGGCAACACTGTTTTATAACGATGGCATTACTGCAACAGGAATTAATACGGTTACGGCTAAAGCAGATGTAGCTAAAATGTCGCTTTACAATAATTTTTCTTCAAAAGGTGAACTTGTTGATGCCTATATTGCTGCACGGCATCAAGAGTGGTTAGACCTTTATCAAAAGCGTTTAGAAAAAACAAAAACAGCGAAAGAAGCTATTTTGGCCGTATTTGATGCCTATCAAGATCATGCCGAGTTTGCTTATGAAAAGGGTTTTAGAGGATGTGGGCTATTAAATGCTGCCGCAGAGTTCCCAGCAAATAGTTCAGGACGAAATGCTGTAAGACAGCATAAAGAACAAGTTGAGGCGATTGTTGCCGAGCATTTAAATCACTTATTAAAAGATTCACAGCGTGTTAGCTATATCGCCTCACAACTTTCTTTTTTATTAGAAGGGTCGATGGCAAGAGCTGGTTTAGAGGGTAGTAGCCGTCAACTTCAATTAGCGAGACAAATGGCAGAAGATATTTTAGATCGAGAATGCCAACATGATTAGCCTTATTAAAAATAGTAGTTATGGTGGCACTATTGCAATTTTAGTAGCCTCTTTCTTATGGGGAACCACGGGCACAGCCGCAGCATTTGCCCCAACACTCGGACCACTTGCAATTGGCGCGGTTGCTATGGGGGGAGGTGGGCTTTTACAGGCATTGATTGCATCTCAGGCCATTCGGGAACACCGACAATTTATTGGGCGAAATATTTCTATTATTCTTTTAGGTGTTGTGGCAGTTGGGATATATCCCCTAGCTTTTTATTCTTCCATGCATTATGCCGGAATTACGATTGGTACGGTGGTTTCAATTGGTTCGGCTCCACTCATTGCAGCAGTTTTAGAGCGATTCTTTGACCGTAAAGTTTTATCTAAAACGTGGTTCCTAAGTTTTGTGTTGGGTGTTGTGGGGGTAAGTTTATTATCTATGGGCGAAAGCCACGCAGCACAAGAGAGTACAAATGAATGGAATAAAATTTTTGGTATTTTTCTTGGGCTGGTAGCGGGTGCAACATATTCACTTTATTCATGGGCTGCAAAAAGATTAATAGACCGAGGTATTGCTGCTAAAGCTGCAATGGGCATGATTATGGGTGGTGGGGCAGTCATCTTGCTTCCAACTTTATTAATTACAGGTGGTGGGTTACTGCAAAGTTCAACAAATTTACTTGTTGCTGGCTATATGATGCTGATTCCTATGTTTTTGGGTTATTTGCTTTTTGGTTTCGGGTTAAAAACTGTAAATGCCAGTAAAGCCACCACTTTAACTTTATTTGAACCTCTTGTTGCAGCGATTTTTGCCATTGTTTTGGTTGGCGAAAGTGTCTCATGGATTGGGTGGGTAGGCATGTTTTTGATTTTCATTTGTATTTTGATGTTATCAAAGCCTGAAAATACATAAAAAATGAAAACTTTTACTGGCTTGAGTTTAAATTAAATTTTTCTTAGTCTTAAAGCCAAGTTTTATCGTTGATTTAAACAATGAAAATAAAATTAATGCTTGTTGCTGGTTTATGGAGTTTTACATCGTCGAGTTTTGCTCTAGATTTAGTTGAAACTTATGAGCGCGCAAAACTAAATGATCCGACGTGGCAAGCGAATCAACAACAGTTTGAAGCAGATCAGCTTAATTTAGGCTTAGCAACAGGCGCTTTACTACCAACAGTTACATTATCTGGAAATATTACCCGTAATCGACAAACGGTAAAGCGTTCAAATTTTCCTGGTGTTGATCAGGAAGGACTTTCCGATGCTTTGGTAAGTAATACATCGACTACCAAACAAGCAACTTTATCTGCCCGTCAGCCTCTTTTTCGTATGGATGCATGGGAAGGTTATAAACAGGTTAAAACTTCGGTTGCTCTTAGTGAAATTACTTTAAAACTGCAAAAACAAGATCATGTTTTAAATGTAGCTGAAGCCTATTTTAATGTACTGCGTCAACAGGCACTTACCGCTGCATATTTACAAGAAGAAAAAGCTTTGCTTGAACAGCTCAATATGATGAACGCCAAGCTTAAAGAAGGGTTGGTAGCACGTAGTGATGTGAGTGAAGCAAATGCCCAGTATCAAAATGCCAGAGCCAACCGTATTGCTACCAATGTGCAGCTTCTATTGGCTCAAGAGCAACTATCTGAATATATTGGTCCTTATCAAGATAGGCTTGCTGTATTGAGAAGTGATTTTATCTTTCAAAAACCTTATCCGGCACAGCTCGATGAGTGGTTAGGATTAGCCCAACAGCAAAATTTAAAGATTCAACAAGCACGTTTACAAAAGCGATATGCTGAAGATCAACGTCGTGTGGAAAAAGCTGCACTTTATCCACAGATAGATGCAGTGGCGAGTTATGGCTATACCAAACAAACGCCAGAAACGCTGATTTCGACTGATGGGAAGTTTGATCAGGTCGGGGTAGAAATGAACTGGAACTTATTTAATGGAGGCCGGACACGAACTTCTATTAAAAAAGCCAGTGTGGAGTTAAATAAAGCGCAAGCCCAACTTGATGCGGCCATTCGCCGTGCCAATGTCGATGTGAAAAGTGCTTTTATGCAGGTAGATACCGACCGAGCAAAACTTGAAGCAAGAAAGGCGGCAATGGACTCTTCAGCACTTGTTTCTCAAGCTTCAAAAGCAAGTTATAACGAAGGCTTAAAAAGTATGGTCGATGTTTTATTGGCGCAGCGTAATGCTTTTTCAGCAAAACAGGATTATCTTAATGCTCAGTATGACTATTTATTAAATGTATTACGTTTAAAAGCGGCTGTAGGTCAGCTAGGAGAAAAAGATCTAGTTGAATTAAATAGCTGGTTAACGTATCAATAATAAAAAATGCTTTTATCTGAAATTTAATTTTGTCATAAAAATTTAATGATTGATGTGTTTTAATGCTCAATCATTTTATCCCTGCGCCATCATGTTGGAGGCTTCCCTTGAGTCCGAGTAATCCAGTGTTAAGCCATCATATTTCTTCTCAATTTAATGAAGATTTGCAAGATGTGAACACAAAGTTTATGACCATGGGTGGCTTGGTCGAACAACAGGTTGCCAATGCAATTCATTCTTTGCTTGATACAGATGCGAACTTAGCAATTGATGTTCAATTTAAAGATAATGCAGTCAATCAATATGAACGTGATATTGATGAAGGGCTGACGCTGATTTTGGCACGTCGTCATCCGGCAGCAATTGACTTGCGTATGGTAATTGCCATGAGTAAAGCCAATACTGACCTAGAGCGTATTGGGGATGAAGCTGCAAAAATTGCCCGTATTGCGCAAAATCTATGTGAAGAGGGCGGTTCTCCTCGTGGCTATATGGAAACACGTCATATTGGTAACCAAGTACGAGTCATGATTCATGACGCACTTGATGCTTTTGCACGTTTAGATGCAGATCAAGCATTACGTGTACTTTTAGCTGATGCTGACATCGACCGTGAATATCAGTCGGCAACGCGTACTTTAATGACTTATATGATTGAAGACCCGCGTCATATTGCTCGTGTGATTAATGTCATGTGGGTTTTACGTTCTTTAGAGCGTATTGGTGACCACGCTCGTAATATTGCTGAACAAGTCATTTACATGGCAAAAGGCTTTGATGCACGCCATACCAAAATTGAAGAAATTGAAGCAAAAGTACACGAAAAGTAATATGTGAGCTGAGATATTTAAAGGCCTTGTTTGAAACAAGGCTTTTTATTTTTTTTAAATAATAGATAAAAAAATATCCCGAACTTTGGGGGGAAGTTCAGGACAGAAAATCAAGTGCATTAAGAGAAAACACGACAGGGATCGTGTCTTACTTGCTATGAATTGATATTAAAGTTTCAGCCATTTCATGTCATGTAGAGTCCTGTGCGCTCTATGTAAGGCTTTATATGTTTGTGTAAGTTTCACGTAAAAAAAGGCAGGTCTATGTATATAAACCTGCCTTTTTAAAAAATGATGGGCTTGGAATAAACCTGTTATTCTGGTTTCCAGCCTTCCGCTTTTTCAACGCTCTCATCATTATTGAAGAACTTCTCACGTTGCTCTTCAAGGAATTTTTTCGCTTCTGGTTCAAACACGTTTAAACGCTTTTCATTAATTAGCGTAGTTTGGTGCTGTAACCATTCTTGCCATGCTTGCTTAGAAACATTTTCAAAAAATTCCTGACCTTTAGCACCCGGAAATGGAGCAAAGTCTAATCCTTCCATTTCCTTTTGGTATTTACGGCAAAATACTTGTCGACTCATTTTGTATCCTTAAGCGTATAACTGTTCTAGACGTTTATGGGCACGTGCAATCGCAGCTTCAACCTGTTTTGGTGAAGTTCCGCCAATATGATCACGTGCATTTACCGAAGCTTCTAGTGTCAAAGCTTTATCAAATACATCTGCTGTAATTAGGTCAGAGAATTGTTGTAATTGCTCAAGTGTTAACTCAGATAAATCTTTTTCTTCAGCAACACCTAATGCAACAGCTTTACCTACAATTTCATGTGCATCACGGAACGCAACGCCTTTTTTCACTAAATAGTCAGCAAGGTCAGTTGCTGTAGAGAATCCGCGAAGAGCAGCTTCACGCATGATTTCAACATTTGGAACCAATGCAGGGATCATGTCAGCAAACGCCATGAGTGAACCACGAACGGTATCAATGGCATCAAATAAAGGTTCTTTATCTTCTTGGTTGTCTTTGTTGTAAGCCAGTGGTTGACCTTTCATAAGCGTAAGTAAGCTAATTAAGTCACCAAATACGCGGCCAGATTTACCACGGATGAGTTCTGGAACATCAGGGTTTTTCTTCTGCGGCATGATTGAAGAACCAGTACAGAAGCGATCAGGAATATTTACGAATTTAAACTGTGCAGAAGTCCAAAGAATAAGTTCTTCAGACATACGCGATAAATGCATCATGATTAAAGATGCTGCTGCATTAAATTCGATAGCAAAATCACGGTCAGATACAGCATCAAGAGAGTTTTCAGATACAGCTTCAAAGCCTAGTAACTCTGCTGTATAAGCACGATCAATCGGGTAAGTTGTACCAGCGAGAGCCGCAGACCCAAGTGGCATACGGTTAACACGCTTACGGCAGTCTTGAAGACGTTCAGTATCACGAACTAACATTTCAAACCATGCCAACAAGTGATGGCCGAAAGTTACCGGTTGAGCTGTTTGTAAGTGTGTAAAGCCAGGCATAATAGTATTTACATTTTTGGCAGCCAAGCCCAACAAACCTTTTTGTAAACGCTCTAATAAGCCTAAAATGTCGTCAATTTCGTCGCGGAGATAAAGACGGATATCAGTTGCAACTTGGTCGTTACGGCTACGACCAGTGTGAAGTTTTTTACCTGTAATACCGATACGTTGAGTCAAACGTGATTCAATGTTCATGTGAACATCTTCAAGATCGATACGCCATTCAAAAGTTCCAGCTTCAATTTCTGCACGAATGGTGCTTAAACCTTCAATAATGTCGTCTCGTTCTGCTTCTGTCAGTACGCCAACTTTCGCAAGCATGGTAGCATGCGCAATAGAACCAGCGATGTCTTGCTTATAAAAACGCTGGTCAAATTGAACAGAGGCGGTAAATTCGGCTACAAAAGCATCCGTCGCTTCAGAAAAACGACCACCCCACATACCTGAGGTTTGGTTTGGGGCTGCTGAATTAGGGGGATTTGAAGATGTGGTCATGGTGGCTCAGTAAAATAAAAAAGAGTATATCACTTGCCGAAGCTCAACAAACAAAGTTGTTTTCTACAGCATATCGAAATCAAAATTCCTCCTATTTTTTTACGAAAATTGATCGTTGGCAACATTTATTAGAATTAATTATCGCAAGTAATGTTTTAGCTCTGGTTTTAGCTTTGGCTGAAGCACAGTCTTGGCATGCATTAAACGGCTCACGTCTTTTACAATACATCGTTTTTATTAACTGGGTGATTTTGTCTTTTTTTGCCTTGGTTGAACATTTTCAGGATTTTTTTAGTCAGCTACAGCAAAAATATGCTTTGGTAATTGGCTTTGTTATGCTGCAAGCGATAGTTGTGGTAACCACCATAATAAGCAATTTTTTTGAGTTCGGAGTTTTGAAAAAAACATCTGTTATAGCGCAGGACTGGAGCATTTATTTTACCAATGTCCTTTTATATTTAAGTTATGGAATATTATTAGGGGCCTTTTGTCTGCGTTATTTATATGTTCGAGAACAATGGTTACACCAACAATATGCAGAATTAAATGCCCGTATTCAGGCAATGCAGGCTCGCATTCATCCTCATTTTTTATTTAATAGTCTAAATAATGTGGTGAGTTTAATAACGATAGATCCAGATAAAGCAGAAAGTATGTTAATTAGCCTGTCACGACTGTTTCGGGCGAGTTTTCAAGAATTAAAATTAGTGAGCTTGCATGAAGAAATTGAGCTTAGTAAGCAATATTTAATGATTGAGCAAATACGTTTGGGCGAGCGTTTAAAAGTCGAATGGAAAGTGGAAATTGAACCTTTGCAATTAAAACAGGTCACTATTCCTTTATTGACATTACAACCTTTATTAGAGAATAGTATTTTTCATGGGGTAGAGCCAATGATGGGTAAAGCAACCATTGGGGTATTGGTTGAAATATTGCAAAATCAGGTCAGTATAGTCATTACCAACCCTTATACACACGATACAATAAATTCACGGAAAGGGCATGGAATCGCTCTTGAAAATGTTAAACAGCGCTTAAAAGCGTATTATGGGAATTCAGTGAGATTCCAGGTATATAAGGGTGAGGCTTTATATACCACTCTTATGAGCTATCAATACCAATCAAAATAATAAGTCAGTCAGAGTTAACCATAAAAAAATGGACCAAGTTAACGGTGACAAGGAGGATGAATGAAGGTGCTAATTTGTGATGACGAACCACTTGCAGTGGAACGATTGTCACGTTTAGTTTCAAAGATGGGACATGAGGTTGTCGCAACAGCTCATCATGGCCAAGATGCCTTGGAACAGGCACGGCTTCATCACCCAGATGTGATTTTACTTGATATCCAGATGCCGGGTATGAATGGTCTCGTCTGTGCGGAGCAATTAAGCCAACTTAATCTTCGACCTGCCATAGTGTTTTGCACAGCTTATGATCAGCATGCATTGGAGGCATTTAAGTCACAAGCACAAGCTTATCTTCTTAAGCCCATTGATCCTCAAGAGCTGGAGCAGACATTTAAGCAATTAACCCAGCTAACGCAAGCGCAGCTCAGCGCTTTGCCTAAACCTGAGCTTTTACAGGATTTAAAAACACAACGTCATCAAATTGCTGCTAAAACCTATCGTGGGGTTGAGCTAATTCCTGTTGAAAATATCTATTACTTTTTAGCAGATCAGAAATATGTCACGGTACGTCATAAAAATGGCAGCGTATTGATTGACGAAACACTTAAAGAACTTGAAACTGAGTTCGCAGATCAGTTCATCCGTATTCACCGTAATGCATTGGTCTCGATTGCTTATTTAGATGGTTTAGAGCTAGTAAGTTCGGACCAATATCAGGTTCGCTTACGTGGCTTAGATGAAAGACTTTCCGTAAGCCGCCGTCATTTATCTACCCTTAGAGAACGGATACACCAACTTTAACCTGTATTCATCTTATTTTTGCTTGTGAGATTTTACTTGCAATTTTAAGGGATCAAGTTAAGTTTAGGGTGTATTGTTTGACCAGCCTATGCTTGAATTTATGAAAACCTTGAAAATTGCTACACGACAAAGCCCACTTGCTCTTTGGCAGGCAGAACATATTCGTGCCCGTTTACAGGAGCTTCACCCAGATTTAACGGTGGAGTTGGTTAAGTTTGTCACGCAAGGCGATAAAATTTTAGATACACCTTTAGCAAAAATTGGTGGCAAAGGGTTGTTCGTTAAAGAATTGGAAGCAGCACTTTTAGATGGTCGTGCGGACCTTGCTGTACATTCAATGAAAGATGTTCCGATGGCATTACCAGAAGGTTTAACTTTGGCCGTAATTTGCGAACGTGAAGATCCGTTAGATGCTTTTGTTTCGAATCAATTTGAAAAATTTGCTGATTTGCCGCAAGGAGCAAAAGTTGGCACCTCAAGTTTACGTCGTAAATCACAAATTTTAAAACAACGTCCAGATCTACAAATTATTGATTTACGTGGTAATGTCGGTACCCGCTTAGCGAAGCTAGACGATGGTCAATATGATGCTATTATCTTGGCGAGTGCTGGTTTAAAACGTTTAGGATTGGCAGAACGCATTCGCCACTGTATCGAGCCAAGTGTAAGTTTGCCTGCGGTGGGACAGGGCGCTCTTGGTTTGGAATGCCGTGCAGATGACCAAGAAGTGTTGGCTTTAATTCAGCCACTTCTACACCCAGAGACAGATGTATGTGTACGTGCTGAGCGAGCGTTCAATGCCTATCTTGAAGGTGGTTGTCAGGTGCCGATTGCAGGTTATGCAACACTCCAAGATGGAAAAATTCATATTGAAGGCCGTGTAGGTAGTGTTGATGGGCAAACATTATTACGGGCTGAGCTTACAGATGAAGCGAATAATGCTCAGCAATTAGGTGAAAACCTTGCTCGGAACTTACTTGATCAAGGCGCTGGTGATTTATTAAAGGCCCTCTACTAACGCTATGTTGTTTATTAATACCCGACCTGACTCGCGTGCGGCTGAATTAACTCATGCTTTGCAGAATAAGGGGTTTCAGGTCGAGTCTTTACCTCTTTTAGAACTGGTTGCTCAACCTTTTTCAGAATCACTCTCTCAACTCTATCAGCAGTTAACTGGCGCACAAGCGATTGTAGTGGTTAGTCCCACTGCTGTTGATGTGGGGATGCAGTATTTAGCACAAAGTGGTTTAAAAATAGATGAGCTAAAACATATTCAATGGATTGCGGTGGGACAGGCGACGGCTAATCGTCTTCACGACTATGGGATTGAAGCGCATGTTCCTGAGGTTGAAACTTCCGAGGGGATGCTTAACTTACCTCTCCTTCATTGTATGAAAAAATCAGGTAGTGTGGCTTTTTGGAGAGGTGAAGGCGGCCGTCAATTTATGATGGAAACTTTGCAACAGCAAGGAATTCAGATTTTAAATTTTGTTCTATATCGCCGGCAGTGCCCGCAAGCTTCATATTCGACATTCAAACATCTGACACAGAATTCAAATTATAATTTAGATAAATGGCTCGTCTTAATTACCAGTGAGGCGAGCTGGAAATACTGGTTAGAGCTTTGTTTAAAAAATAAGGCACAACCTGATTGCGTATATTTAGTTTTAGGACCACGCCTTTTTCAACTTGTTAAAGACTATCGCGATCAGCAACAAGCTCATTTTCACATTATTCAACTTGAAAATTTATCGCCTTCGGGGATGATTCATCACATTCAGGCATTATAAGGATTCGTATGAGAAAACTTGTTTCTATCATCATTTTGCTGGGCATCGCTTGGGTGGCTAAGCTCAGCTACGATATGTGGCAAATTTCTCGTACCGTCCCTGAACTTCAGCAAAACTTGCTGCAATCTGAACAGCAATATGCCAATTTGAATGATCAATTGGTTGCTTTGCAAAGACAAATTCAAAATCAACCAAGTCATAATTCTAAAACAACGCCTTTAGCAACGACTGAAATTGTTCAAACCGGAATTGCACCGACCGTATTAATTAAACAAAAATTAGAGTTAATCCAATTTGCAATTGACCAACAGCAATTTATTTATGCTGTAGATCATCTAACCCAACTACAGCAAACCCTACCACAATATGGAATTGCTCCTGCATTACAACACAGCTTAAATCAGGCTCTTGAGCAAGATAAGCAGGCTATTCAACAGTTTGTACTTGCTCAAAATCAGCGACATCAACTCATTGATGATTTACTCCAGAATATTGATAAAAATATTCAGCAAGCCTTAAAACAGCCTAAATTTGAGATGGACCAATCCGAGGCTGTGTCATGGTGGAAAAAATGGTTCCGTATTGAGAAAGTAGAAACGCCGTCTATTAATTTAATGAACCGAAGTGTAGTGCTTAAAGAAGTGCAATTAAGGCTGTTAATTGCTGAGCAAGCTTTAAACCAAGGAAAAATGGCTGAATATCAAAATGAGTTGCAGACAGTAATGCAAAAACTAAATGAATTACCCGATGCGACTAGCCAACAACTCAAAACCCGTATTGCTAAAGTGGCACATTTATCTGTAGTGCCTGTTCCTAAATTATCGACACTTGGTCTAATCGGCTCATAAGGAGGACATATGAAGCATCTCCTGTGGGTTTACTTTTTAATTAGCTTAGCCCTTTTCGCAGCCTTGGCTTTATTTAGTTATGGCTATGGTATGGGTTATGTCTATATTTACTGGCGGCAATTGCAATTGCAAACAAATGTATGGGGATTAGTCCTTACGTTTGTTGTGATGAGCTTTATTGCTCAGGTGATATGGCTCTGGATTAAGCGTTATTCTTCTCGGGAACAAAGAAAGAGAGAGAATATTTTTCAGTTTAAAAATCTTCATCCATATGAACAATTAGGTATTGTCTGGTTATTAGAGGCTGCTGAAGATCAACGGGTATTTATCGAACGTGTTTTTACTCAATCAGGCCTTCTAAAAAATATTATTGATGCCAAATTTCTAGTTTTAAGTGGAGATTACCAAAAAGCTTTAGAGGCCTTGGATCAATCCCCACCAATGGCTTTTGAGTTAGCAGAATTACAGCGTATTGAAATATTCTTGGCACAAAACGAAGCTGAACGTGCCTTAACCCATCTTGAGTTTTTATATCAGCATCAGTTATCGCCATGGCTTGAAGAGATTGAGACAGCATATCAACAACGTTTAACGGCGCTTTGGGGCCAGCTTGCTTTACAACAACCATGGGTATACTTGCGTTCTATGAAATATGGTTTGTTGGACGCTGAACATCGTGATTTATGGTTACAACAATTACTTCAACAGTTTGATCAAGCTTCAATTGATGATTTACAAGCACTGCAACAGCGCTATCTGGATTTAGAGTCAGAAATTCAAACCAGACCTTATAGCAGTAAATTGTTATGGTTAAAACTTTTGGCCCGTATGCCAGAAATGAGTATTCAGCATGAAGCATTAACCTTGCATTTACTCAAAGAGCAATTCGATCCGGACGTATTTTACTTATGGTTTCAGCAACAATTGCTTAAGCAGGTTCCTGACTATGCCGATGTCGAAGAAAAGATTAATCAATTTGAATCTCAATATATGAATTTGCCAGTTTTAACATTTGCAAAATGGCATGTTTACATGGCAACAGGTCGTCACGCTGAAGCAGAAATATTATTAAGTTTATATCCAGATAATATTTTAATGAGCTATTTACGTATTAAATCAACCTTAAAAGAAGATGATGAGTTAATCAAACAGTTAAACCTAATCTTTGAAAATGATGCGAATTTTTTAAAATTTAAAATCTGAGGTAAAAATGAAAGAACTGTCTGTCTACCCTGTAATATACGACCAGAAAGTAGCATGGGGAGATATGGATGCTTTTGGTCATGTCAATAATGTGCAATATTATAGATATATTGAAAGCTCACGTATTTTATATATGGAAAATGTAAATATATTGACTCCAAATATATATACTGTTGTTGCTTCAAGTCAGTGCAAATATTTAAAACCTGTGTTTTATCCAGATGTATTGAAAGTAGGGGTTCGTGTAGAAGAGCTACGTAAGAGCGCGTTCCGTATGGCTTATATATTATGGAGTGAATCTCAGCAGCAAATCGTTGCTACAGGTGAAGCAGTTATGGTTTGTGTGAATAAAATGACAGGATTAAAATGTGAAATACCAAGTGAAGTAAAAAGTAAAATTATTGAATTAGAAAAATCAGTTGGGCATGATTTAATACATTTAGCTTAAATAAATATTAAGAAAATATATTACAATTATAATTACTAATGTAATTAAAAAGTAAATTTATAGCGTTATTCTGATGAACTTGACTTTCAAACTATTGCTTATTGAATAGATTATAAATACTATTGGTTATGATTTAATGTTTTTAAATTTTGTCTGTATTATTTGAATTGTCAGTAAGACTGGAGTATTTATTAATGAAACCGGATATTAGTGAATTATCTGTTGAAGAGTTAAAACGCTTACAAGAAGAAGCAGAAGCTTTAATTGCAAGCAAAAAAGATCAAGCAATCGAAGATGCTTATAATCAAATTATCGAAATTGCTGAAAATGTAGGTTTTAGTGTTGAACAGCTTCTAGAATTTGGCGCTCAAAAACGTAAGAAAACAACACGTAAATCTGTAGAACCACGTTACCGTAACAAAAACAATGCTGAAGAGACTTGGACTGGTCGCGGTAAACAACCACGTTGGTTAGTTGCTGAAATTGAAAAAGGTGCAAAACTTGAAGATTTCTTAATCTAATTGTATTGCCTCTTAAAAAGCCAAGCGATTCTGCTTGGCTTTTTTATTTTTAAAAGAATTAAAAAAATTTATTTTAAATATGAATATTCAATAAGGTGCTTGAATTCCTAATTAAGAGCATTGTTGAGACTAAATTTTCATTTAGCAAGATCAATCGTAAATTTCATGATTTTGTCATACGTTCAACTTATAGTCTTTAGCGAGACGCCAAGCCCGATTGCTTGGTTTTTTTATATGAAGTGAATTGGCGATGTTGAAAAAGTATGCATAATGTCAGACTAGAGAGGAACTCTCATATAAGGATGATAATTTGCATGTTGGTAAGGCTGAATGAAGAAAAAGTCTAAGCAATGGAAGTGGTGGTTTTTTGCCCTCATTGCATTTTTAATTTTTATTATTTTACAAATTCCGGCGACTTGGCTTATCTCTAAATTTTCAAAGAATAATCAAACTGTCCATAATGTAAGTGGCAATATCTGGCAGGGGCAGGCAGACTGGCACCGTGGAGCGTTACGAGGCACTATCCACTGGAAAACGAGACCGCTAGACTTACTTTTATTACGCTTTGCTGCAGATGTTGATATTCATAGTGGTAATACGCAATTAACGGGGATTATGGCGTATGGTTTTGGAAAAAAAGTTATTGTAAGGGATATGAATGGCCAGATTGCTCCAGAAACACTGAAGCAAGTTGTAAATTGGCAATGGCCTGTAAATAGTATTCAACTTAAAGATATCCAATTTAATTATAAAAAAGAGCAAGGCTTTGCGGCAGTTGATGGGCAATTGCATTGGGGTGGTGGAGCGCTCATTTATAATATTGGTGATCGTCAAGATCGTATGAATATGCCTTCTTTAAGTGGGCAGTTGACTGACCAGAACGGACAACTACAAGTGGACATCCGTGATCAGCGTAATCAAAAAATGGCCAATCTTTTACTAGATGCCAATATGATGCTGGATGTTCAGCTCACACAGCGTTTATTACTCAATGTTCCATCATATGACGGTAAAGCTGGTTTGGATACTTTTGTCATTAGTTCTCGCCAACCATTATTACAAGGTGGTAACTAATGAAAGTATGGATTGATAAATTACAGCAATTGCAATGGCAAAAATTAGATCGACTGAGTGTAGTGGTCCTTGCCATTTTAATTTTATGGTTATGCTGGAAACTCGCTTCATTTTTTTGGTTGGTGATTGCGCCTCCTCAACTGATGCAATTTGATCGGGTAGAACTCGGTTCTCAACAACCACAAATACCAAATATTAGTACTTTTTCACTTTTTAACGAACCTTCTGCCAATGCGGCTCAAGAAAGCGTGAATTTAGAATTGCAGGGTGTAATGGTCGGCTATCCAAACCGGTTTTCCTCTGCTGTTATTAAAATTGATAATACTGCTGAGCGTTATCGAGTTGGTGAAACCATTGGTTCAACTTCTTACCAATTGGCAGAGGTGTATTGGGATCATGTTGTGTTGAGTCAAGGAAATGGCAGTACCCGTGAACTTCAGTTCAAAGGTTTGCCAAATGGTTTATATCAACCAATGACTCCGGATGCTTCACAACAAAGTGCTACACCATCTCAACCTACAGAGCCTATGAATACGGCCCAACAGGCATTGGGACAAGCGATCCAGCAGATGCAAGGTAACCGAGAGCAATACCTCCGAGATATGGGGGTAAGTGGTAACTCAGGTGAAGGCTATGAAGTTACAGAACGTACACCGACTGCACTTAGAAATAAGTTAGGTTTAAGGCCTGGCGATCGAATTGTCTCTTTGAATGGTCAAACGGTTGGGCAAGGGCAAACAGATGTGCAATTACTTGAGCAGGCTCGTCGAGCAGGGCAAGTAAAAATAGAAATAAAACGTGGTGATCAAGTGATGACCATACAACAAAATTTTTAGTGATAACACGTCACCATAAGAGTTAGGAAATATCGCGAGTTATGGCTTTATTGAATCATCAACGTCCACTTTGGGCATTACTTGCAGCAGCCCCATTGATTGCGACAGTAAGTAGCAGTGCCTATGCCCAAACATGGAAGATCAATTTACGTGATGCTGACTTAACTGCCTTTATTAATGAAGTTGCAGACATTACAGGAAAGAACTTCGCTGTAGATCCGAGAGTACGTGGTAATGTCACGGTTATTTCTAATAAGCCATTAAATAAAGATGAAGTTTATGATCTATTTCTTGGGGTCTTAAATGTAAACGGGGTGGTTGCAATTCCTTCTGGTAATACCATTAAGCTTGTACCGGATAGCAATGTTAAAAACTCGGGAATTCCTTATGATTCTAGAAATAGGGTCCGTGGTGATCAAATCGTTACACGTGTGATTTGGCTGGAAAATACTAATCCAAATGACTTAATTCCAGCACTCCGTCCCTTAATGCCGCAATTTGCACATATGGCGGCAATTGCAGGAACCAATGCACTTATTGTTTCTGATAGAGCTGCGAATATTTATCAACTTGAAAATATTATTCGTAACTTGGATGGAACTGGGCAAAATGATATTGAAGCGATCACGCTTCAGTCGAGCCAAGCAGAAGAAATTATTACCCAGCTTGAAGCGATGAGCGCAACAGGCGCATCTAAAGATTTTAGTGGTGCCCGTATTCGTATTATTGCTGATAATCGGACAAACCGTATTTTAATAAAAGGTGATCCGCAAACACGTAAACGTATTCGTCATATGATTGAGATGCTGGATGTACCTTCGGCAGATCGTTTAGGTGGCTTAAAAGTTTTCCGTTTGAAGTATGCCAGTGCTAAAAACTTGTCTGAAATTTTGCAAGGCTTAGTCACAGGACAGGCAGTATCTTCATCGAATAATAGTAATAATTCATCTAACTCATCGAATCCGATTAATAGTTTAATTGGTAATAACCAGAATTCTGGTTCAAATACATCGGGTTCAAGTGGTACCTCAATTTCAACTCCTGCAATTAACCTAAACGGTAATTCGAACAGTAGTAATCAGAACAATATCACCAGCTTTAATCAAAACGGTGTGAGTATTATTGCAGATAATGCTCAGAACTCATTGGTAGTTAAAGCTGATCCCCAATTAATGCGTGAAATTGAGTCTGCGATTCAGCAACTTGACGTTCGCCGTCAACAAGTACTCATCGAAGCTGCAATTATTGAAGTCTCTGGTAAAGATGCGGATCAGTTAGGGGTGCAATGGGCTCTTGGTGATATTAATAGTGGTATAGGCTTGATTAACTTTACAAATGCGGGTTCAAGTTTAGCTTCGCTGGCAGCTGGCTATTTAACAGGAGGAGCTGCTGGTTTGGGAAGCGCAATTGGTGCTGGTAGCTCAATCGCATTAGGAAAATATAAAGAAGGTGCAGATGGTTCTCGTCAACTTTATGGAGCCCTAATCCAAGCTTTAAAAGAGAATACAGCTTCTAATTTATTGTCTACTCCCTCTATTGTGACTATGGATAATGAGGAGGCTTATATTGTTGTAGGTCAAAACGTTCCATTTGTAACAGGTTCGGTCACTACCAATAGTACAGGTATCAATCCCTATACAACTGTGGAGCGTAAAGATGTCGGTGTAACATTAAAAGTCATTCCTCATATTGGTGAGAATGGTACAGTTCGCCTTGAAATTGAACAGGAAGTTTCAAATGTTCAAGCAAGTAAAGGACAAGCTGCGGACTTAATTACTAATAAACGTGCTATTAAAACGGCTGTATTAGCCGAACATGGCCAAACAGTAGTTTTAGGTGGTTTGGTTTCAGATGACGTTGAGTTTAACCGTCAGGGCATTCCTGGCTTAAGTAGTATTCCTTATTTAGGACGTTTATTCCGCTCAGATACTCGAAGCAATACTAAACGTAACCTTCTCGTTTTTATTCACCCAACAATTGTGGGCGATGCAAATGATGTACGCCGTTTATCTCAGCAGCGCTATAATCAACTTTATAGCTTGCAATTGGCTATGGATAAAAATGGCAACTTTGCAAAATTACCTGAGCAAGTTGATGATATTTATAACCAAAAAATGACCCCGCCGAGTATTGCCTCTAAGCCAAAAAATTACCAACAGGTTCCATCAGGTGGTAAAAGTTCGACCATAACTACGCCGGTAGCTGTAGAACCTACCGTCCAAAAGCAAACACTACAGTTGCCTGATCCTGAAATTAATCGTACTAAAAATACAGTAACAACAACGACACTGCGTCCAAGCACAGCGCCGTAGTAGCATGTTATGATTAATAAAAAATGAATAGGACATAGGCATGACTTGGAAATTACAAGCAATTACTGGTGAATTTACTGGCCAAGAAATTAATGTTGATCGTGATATGTTGGTGGGACGTCATCAAGATGCCGATTTATTACTACAGGCTGCTGAAATTTCACGACGCCATGCAGCATTGCTGTTAAAAGATCAAGCGCTATGGGTGCAAGACCTTAATTCATCGAATGGTACGTTTGTGAACGATATTCGTATTGAGCAAGAAAAACAGTTGCATGATGGTGATATTGTTCAATTCGCAAGTTTAAAATTTTCAGTTTTCGCCCCTGCACAAGAAAATACTGATTTACCTGAAATAGAGGTGGAGCCAGTACAAACTGCACCGATACAAGATTTAAGCGATCAAGGTATGCCAAGTATTGCGGAGCGTGCAGCAGAAACTGAAGTGAGTCGTGATGGAATGCCTCAGCGAGTTTCTGTGCCAAAACCCGCACCGATTCCTGAAGGGGTGGATATTCATGCTCAGCCAGAACAAACTCCTGTTGCTATTGAGGAGCCAATTTCTCGGGTTACTGAAGAGAAAGAGCAGCAGAAGAATGCATCTATTGGTCTAGTGACCATTATTATTTTAGTGATTTTAGCTGTATTGGCGTGGTTATTCTTTAAATAATTCGTTGGTGCTTTTACAATCAAGGCATGCTAAACGCATGCCTTTTTAATTTTGAGTAGAAGAAAATGTCTGTTGCACAACTAAGTAAGCGCGATTTAATTTTATTTGACCTAGATGGAACGTTGGTTGACTCCGCTGCCGATTTATATCGGTCTATGAACTTAAGTCTGCAATCACTCAGTTGGCCATTGGTAACAGAAGCACAAATACGGGAATGGGTAGGTAAAGGGGCTTCAAAACTTTGTGAAAGTGTTCTGCTTCATATATTTGGAAAATTAGATGTTGAACAACATAAAGTTTTATTACAGAAATTTGTAGAGGTATATGGTGCGGAGCTGTGTGTGAATACTCAAATTTACCCAGGCGTACCTGAGTTTTTAAAACATTGCCAAACTTTGAATATTAAAATGGCATGTGTGACTAATAAGCCTGTCAAACTTGCTCAAGGGTTACTGGATGCGCTAGAGCTTTCTTCTTATTTTCAAGTTGTACTTGGAGGAGATAGCTTACCTGAAAGAAAGCCGCACCCACTACCATTATTGCATTGCATGGAAAGCCTAAAAATATCTGCTTCACAATCATTAATGATTGGCGACTCAAGTAATGATATTGAAGCTGCACGCCGTGCTGGAATTGATTGTATTGTGGTTAGCTATGGCTATAATCATGGAGAGAATATCTATGATTGCCAACCTCAGCAAGTTGTTGATAGTCTTGCTGAGTTAATTGTCTAATGAAGAAAATGGAGATAAGAATGAATAAGCGTATGGTTTTTCGATGGCGTGTCTAAACCGAATCTAGAAAAACACACTTTTAAATCGAAACCATATTAGAGAAGATTCATGACAACATTAGCGCAATTCGAGCAACTTAAGGCTGCTGGTTACAATACCATTCCTGTTTATCGTCAACGTTTAGCGGATACAGAAACCCCATTATCTGTTTTTGCTCGTTTTAAGGATCAAACACAGGCTTACTTATTTGAGTCTGTTGAAGGGGGCGAAAACTGGGCGCGCTACTCTATGATTGGTTTAGGCGAATCAACAGTTTTTTCCTGTAACGCTGGCGTTTTATCTATACAACATGCTGACGGATCAGTAACACAGCAAAATTGTCTAGACCCATTCCAATATATCCGTGAATTCCAAAAACAATTTAAAGTTCCTGCGGCTAAACTCTTACCGGACTTACCAAGCTTTACGGGCGGTTTGGTGGGTTATTTGGGCTATGATGCTGTCCGCTATATCGAGCCACGTTTAAAGAATGTACCTGCGGCTGATCCGATTGCGCTACCAGATTTATGGTTGATGCTCTCAAAGACAGTCATTGTTTTTGACAATCTTAAAGATACGCTATTTTTAATTGTGCATGCGGATACAGAGCAGAGTAATGCTTATGAAGACGCTCAGCAAAAATTAGATCAATTAGAACAGTTGTTGGCGACTCCAGTTAGTTTGCAAGCGCGACCACATACGCCTCCGCATTTTGAATCAATTACTGGTAAAGCAAAATTCTTAGAGACGGTAGAGAAGGTTAAAGAGTATATCCGTGCAGGCGATGTGATGCAGGTTGTACCTGGGCAGCGTATGGTTTCTGATTTTGATGGAGAAGCTTTACAGGTTTACCGTGCATTACGTCATTTAAATCCATCACCTTATCTATTCTTGGTTCAAGGGCAAACGATTACTGATAAAAAACCATTTCATATTGTTGGCTCATCACCGGAAATTTTATCTCGTTTAGAAAATGGTATTGCTACAGTTCGACCTTTGGCAGGAACTAGACCGCGCGGTAAAACTAAAGAAGAAGATATAGCATTAGAAAAAGATTTGCTGTCTGATGAAAAGGAGATTGCTGAACATTTAATGCTGATTGATCTTGGGCGAAATGATGTAGGGCGCGTATCGAAGATAGGTAAAGTCCAAGTCACGGATCAAATGGTGATTGAGCGCTATTCACATGTCATGCATATTGTTTCAAATGTACAAGGTGAAGTGCGTGATGATATTGATGCACTTGATGTATTTAAAGCCACCTTTCCGGCAGGAACGTTATCAGGTGCCCCAAAAATTCGCGCAATGGAAATTATTGATGAAGTAGAGCCTGTGAAAAGGGGAGTTTTTGGCGGGGCTGTTGGTTATTTGGGATGGCATGGTGAAATGGATATGTCGATTGCAATCCGTACTTGTGTTATCCGTGACAAAAAGGTGTATGTACAGGCTGGTGCAGGGCTAGTTGCTGACTCAAATCCGG
This sequence comes from Acinetobacter sp. OYA S30, assembly GCF_033599315.1. Classification (NCBI taxonomy): domain Bacteria; kingdom Pseudomonadati; phylum Pseudomonadota; class Gammaproteobacteria; order Moraxellales; family Moraxellaceae; genus Acinetobacter; species Acinetobacter sp. OYA S30. Next base: position 748 of record NZ_JAWVAV010000023.1, on the reverse strand, counting down.
AATCTGAGTGGAATGAAACCCAAATAAAAGCTCGCGCAGTGATCAAAGCGGTTGAATTATCGTCAAACGGATTGATTTTATAAGTTTTTAGCGGTTTTTTTAAAAAAACCGCTTGCATCGTTTGGAAGTTTTGCTAAACTGCACACCGTTCCGATACGAAACGTACGAAACACTAAGAAGCGCCGGCATAGCTCAGTTGGTAGAGCAACTGACTTGTAATCAGTAGGTCCACAGTTCGAATCCGTGTGCCGGCACCATTTTAAAGTGTTAAGTTAATTGAGTAAAGAACGGCACTGTAGATAAGTGCGATATTGGTGAGATTCCCGAGCGGCCAAAGGGGGCAGACTGTAACTCTGTTGCGAAAGCTTCGAAGGTTCGAATCCTTCTCTCACCACCATCTCTAAACTTCGAGTGAAGTGGTTATTACCAACGTTGCGGGAGTAGCTCAGTTGGTAGAGCGGCAGCCTTCCAAGCTGCATGTCGCGAGTTCGATCCTCGTCTCCCGCTCCATCGAAGGATAGTCGCTCTTATAGCTCAGTGGTAGAGCACTCCCTTGGTAAGGGAGAGGTCTCGAGTTCAAATCTCGATAAGAGCTCCAGATATTAAAGTTTAATGTGGATTTCCACAAAGATTTCAAAAAGCAGGCTATATAGTCTGCTTTTCAAGTATTAGGTGTCTAGTTTTTTTAGGCGATATGTCGATAAACTGAGTTAGCTCAGCGCCATTTGTAGGTGGTTCGACGTAAACG
>NZ_JAWVAV010000022.1:0-62413 GCF_033599315.1 Acinetobacter sp. OYA S30 | reverse complement strand
CACATAAACTTTAAAGCAGTTTGAGGGCTATTAGGCCTTTCAGGCTTTAAATCGTCACAACCAAAAACTTAGCAACCATAAAACTTGAGATGTGCCAAGCACAGTCTTTATAGGCCTTGCTGTGCCTTTTTTTCTCCCCAAAAAGTATCTCATTTACAAACAACAAGAATTTATAACGGTAAAATTATGCCAAATTTAGTTCTCCCAACACGTGCCTTATACGTTGTAAATAAAGCAATTGATCTGTTTCATCACCGTGGGTTCCACCTTATTGGGGTCGACAGAATAGTGAAAGAATCAGAGATTACAAAAGCGACTTTCTATAATTATTTTCACTCTAAAGAACGACTTATTGAAATTTGCCTGATGGTGCAAAAAGAAAAGCTCCAAGAACAAGTAGTCGCAATGGTCGAGTATGACTTAAGCACTCCTGCAATAGATAAACTCAAAAAGCTTTACTTGCTACATACCGATGTAGAAGGGCCGTATTACTTATTATTTAAAGCCGTTTTTGAAATTAAAAATAGCTATCCCAACGCTTATCAATCCGCAGTGCGCTATAGAACATGGCTAAAAAATGAGATTTATAGCCAGCTTAGAACACTAAAACCCGATGTCTCTTTTACCGATGCCAAACTATTTTTATATATGGTGGAAGGCACAATCATTCAGCTTTTAAGCTCTGGTGGGGTAAGCGAGCGGGAGGGTGTGTTTGAGTGTTTTTTAAGAGGACTAACTTCATGCAAATGATAGTTTAGGGTTGCGTCAGTAGCGGCTAAATACGAGTCATAAGGAAGGGGGCTGCATGCTGTATTTATCAAAAAATAACTTGTTTATTTAGCATGGCTCCTTTAAATAATGAAAGAGAAAAACAACAATGATCTCTATAGCTGTATGAAGGAGGACGTTATTTGAAGTTATTTATTGTGATATTTATTGCCATTTTTTCGAGTATTGGAATCATTTGCTTAATTGCATTCCTCAGAAATTCAAAAAATTATTCACCATCGGCTGAGCATGATTATTCAGCTTCAACACATCTACAACACCACCATATTTACGATAACAGTCACCATAGTTCTCATTCATCAAATGATTGCTCATCATTTTCTGACTCGGGCGGATGTGATGGGGGCGGTAGCAGTGACTAAAAAGCCCTTTCATATAAAAGGGCTTTTAAGCAGTTTAAGGTAAATCAAACCAGATAAATTGGCTGTCTTCATTTGCATGAATCACGGCATTATCTTCAAAGACCAGAGCATCACCCGCTTTCACTTCGTACTCACCAATACGAACTTCACCTGAAATTACATGAACGTAATTAACTCGTTTTGAAGTCTCAACTGGCAGTTCAAGACCTTTTTCAAGTACAGCAGATTTTACCTGTGCATCTTGGCGAATATGCATTGGTGCATTTGCATCAGGGCCTGCAATCAAATGCCATTCGTTAGGTTGATTACGTGGGTCCAAACTAATTTGCTGATAATTTGGCTCGGCTTCTTTTACATCGGGAATAATCCAGATTTGTAATAAGTGCACTGGTGTATCGGTGTTATTGATCTCACTATGAGCAACACCTGTACCGGCACTCATAAGTTGCCATTCACCTGCTTTAATCTGGCCTTCATTTCCCATGGTGTCACGGTGTGAAATTGCACCATCAAGCACACAGGTTAAAATTTCCATATTGTCATGCGAGTGAGTGCCGAAACCGTTGTGGGCATCGATTCGGTCATCATTAATGACTCGAAGTGCACTTACCCCCATATATTTAGGGTTATACCAGCTACCAAACGAAAAACTATGATAAGACTCTAACCAGCCTGCTTTAACATGACCACGATCTTCACTACGATGCAAATAAGCATTCATGACTCGATCTCCTCAATTATTATTTATCTCTTGAGGAATATGTTAAACCTGTGGGGTAAAGCTAAAAATAGAGTAGATGCAACATATTGTTGCATTTTTAAGATGATTAAGATTTTTATAAATATTCGTTTTAAATTTTAGATATAAAAAATCCTGTATAAAACAGGCTTTTTAAAAAGACATTACATATAAATGCCTATCTATAAGGCTTTAAAGGAAATTATAGATAGACATTGAGTTTGATTAAGCAGATAAAAACTCCGCGTATTTAGAAATATCGACATTGCCACCACTAATAATAATGCCGATACGTTTGCCTTTTAACTCATGTTTTAAATTACGGGCAGCCGCGAATCCGAGACATCCGGTCGGTTCAACCACCATCTTCATTCTTTCAGCAAAAAACTTCATAGCGTTAATGAGTTCTTCGTCTGTGACCGTCAAAATGTCATTAACTTTCTGTTGAATAATAGGAAAGGTCAATTTGCCTAAATATTGAGTTTGCGCGCCATCGGCAATGGTTGGCGGGGTATCAATATGAACAATTTCTCCTTTTCTAAAAGACATTTGTCCATCATTTCCTAGCGCAGGTTCAACGCCATATATTTTGCAGTTCGGAGAAAGCTGGCGAGCCGACAGGGCAGAACCCGCCAATAAACCGCCGCCACCTAAACATACAAACAGGTAATCTAAATCACCGACTTCTTCAAATAACTCTTTAGCAGCCGTACCTTGACCTGCAATCACATGCGGATGGTCATAAGACGGAATTAATGTTAGACCATTTTTTTCGGCAATCTCTTTTCCAATTTTTTCCCGATCTTCCGTATAACGGTCAAATTCAACAATATTGCCGCCGTATTCTCGCGTTGCTGCCATTTTTGCAGCAGGTGCATCTTTAGGCATGATAATGGTTGCAGGAATACCAAGAATTTTTGATGAAAGCGCAATAGCTTGTGCATGATTTCCCGAAGAAAAAGCAACTACACCTGCTTTCTTTTGAGTCTCATTAAATTGCAAAAGTGCATTCATGGCACCACGAAATTTGAAAGCGCCTACACGCTGAAAATTCTCACATTTAAAGAACACTTCTGCTTCAAATTCATTGTTCACCGTACGTGAAGTTAAAACAGGAGTTTTATTTATAAAATCTTTTATACGTTCAGCAGCGGCTGCGACATCTTCATAATTTGGAAGGGTTAAATTGTTCATAATTAAACCTGATTCTATTCAATGTTTTCGGATGCAAGATTTCGTATTGCCAAGGAAAGCACAATCTATTGACCTTGTTTAGATAAAATATATATATTTAGATAAAATGTCTAATTTATTTTTTAATTTGATAACAATGAGATATAAGATTTTGATTTACATTAAGTTTAAAATTAGATAAAAAGTCTAAATTACTGTTTGTGTACTTCACTCTAGGGTTTGAAACAGTAATGAAGTCATTAGGAGAAATACATTGGGCAATCGTGATAAACATTTACTCACTCAACTTGATACTATCGCGAAAGGGTTAAGTGAAACACTAGCCCCTTTTTGTGAAGTGGTTGTCCATGACTTAACCAATCCTGAGCATGCCATACTTTCAATACACAATAATTTGTCTGGCCGAAAAGTTGGAGACCCAGCAACTGAGTTAGGGCTGGCAAGAATCATGTCTCCGGAGTTTCCAAACCTTATTACAAACTATGCTAACCAGTTTGCAGATGGCCGCCCTGCAAAAAGCACCTCGATCGGTATTAAAGATGAAGAGGGCCAGTACGTAGCTGCTTTATGTATGAATATTGATTTAACCTTATTTAGAGGGATGCAAAGCGCTTTAGAGCATTTCACTAAAATTGAGACTGACAGCATTATTGAAAACTTGGAACCGAATGGCACGGAAGCAATTCGAAAATATATCGATCAGTTTGCTTCAAAACATGCCACTACACCGCGTATGCTAAAACTCAATGAGAGAAAGCAATTAATACAAGAACTCAAGAATAATGGCTTACTAGAAATTAAAAAGGCGGTGGAAACGGTTGCCCAACATTTAGGTATATCCAGAGCCAGTGCCTATTTGTATGTAAAAGAAACTTAATTTGCCAAATCGAGGTCATCATATTCGTTCAAGGTCTTACCTTGCTGAATATGTTCCTGATAATGTTGAGCGCGCAGTTTGTCTAACTCTGAACTTGATACGCCATCTCTCCAATAGCCAGCAATGCGCACGTCATTTTTATTTAACTGTTGATCTTCTAGAAAAAATTGACGTAAGGCTCTTGCTTCGTTGCGTTCGCAAGCTGCCCAAATCGTAATATTTTCATAATTTTCTAGCGCAAATGCTGCTTTTAAAAGAAGGCCTTTTTGTGCCGTGTGATGTTCTTTATGGAACGAATGAATTTTGACATGCTCAAGTTCGGGTAATTGGCTAGCAATGTCTTTTTCAAAACTTTCAATGAAAATATCCGCACTTATGCCGAGTTCCCATTGATTAAGTATTGAATATAACGCGGGTACAGCCGTATCGTCGGCAAACATGACCACATGCTTTTTGGCTGTGAAGTTGGGAATGAAATGAGGGCGGGGGCCAATAAGCCCGATTTTTGTACCCACTTGAGCCGAATTAAGCCATTCCATTGCTGGGCTTAAATCTTCATGTTTAACAAAATCAATTTCGATTTGAGCATTTACAGGGTTAAATGAACGAACCGTATAGACGCGTGAAATGGGTTGTCCCTCTGGCGGATTGCTCACAATTAACCGAATTGCCAAATTGGGAGCTTGCCAAAGCTCTGGTTGTAATGTGTTGATTTTTCCTTGAATTCTTACAATAGAAGGATACGGCGTCTGGATCGAGACAATAGTCATCTCAAGCTGTTCCATATCTTGTAAATGGTCTTTTTCTTTTAGTAAGTCGCCATATTCTTGTTTCGATTTTTCTGCAATTTTTGTCATATATATAACCCAAGCTTAATGATTACTATAGAGCGCGATAATTGATATAGATGTAATCTCTCTATGGCTACGATAACCAAGTTAGCCCTTAATGTAAATAATAATCATTATTAATTGTGGGTTTTAGACGATAGAAATAGTTCACTAAACGACTAAACCGAATAGAAAAATTATTTTATTATTTTGATATTTATCATTTTTTATTAATAGTTTTTAAAGGAGAGAAATGATATTTCTCACAATATTAATTGTAAATGATTATCATTTATATTATTGTGCTGGGGTATCTATTATTCAAACAAACAGCGATGAAAACGACATTTTTATAACTTTGTTTTGAATATTAGGTTGGGTGGTATTGCATAAAGAATAGGGTGAGGACCAAGATAAATGCTAAAAGATTTGAGTCAAAATTTAGGGCAAATGAATGATAAAAATAACAACGTAGAAAATTTCTTAAAGCAAATTTATGAAAATATTTTTGATAAAAATTCCAATCGAACAGCACTCATTTTTGAAGATCGTAGCATTAGTTATGCTGAGGTAGGGACTCAGGTCGCCAAAGTCATGTATGCGCTAAAAATGCAAGACTTGGCAACAGGGTCAGTGGTGGCAATTTGCCTGAGAAAAAGTCCTGAGCATATTTATACAGCTTTGGCATGTGCGCTTACAGGTATCATTTGGCTACCTGTAGATATGGATTCTCCGCCGTCGCGACTGAACTATTTATTGACGAATAGTCGGGCAAATGTTGTGGTGAGTGACTCATCCATTGCAGGTGTGCAAACACTAAATATTAATGAGATTTTATCGGCTACAACTAAGTACAAACCGAGCTTAAATGCCGAAATTAACCGACGTCCGGCTTATTATTTATATACTTCGGGAAGTACAGGGACTCCAAAATGTGTGGTCCTAAATAATCAGGCCACAGAAAACACGCTACAACAGACGATCTCGGAATGGAAAATTACTGCTGACGATGTGATTATGGCGGTAACACCGTTTCATCATGATATGTCGGTATTTGATGTATTTGCTTCAATGGCAGTGGGTGCAACTTTAGTGGTTCCATCTTTTGAGCAAAGTAAAAATGCTGTTGTCTGGGCCGATTTAGTAGATCGTTACAAGGTTACGATTTGGAGCAGTGTGCCTGCCATTGTCGATATGTTGTTCAGTGTAGCTCAAAAAGAACAATTACAATCTTTGCGTTTAATTGCCCAAGGCGGCGACTATATCAAGCCCTCACTTATAACGAAGTTAAGACAACAATTACCTAACGCTCGTTTATTTTCATTAGGTGGGCCTACCGAGACCACAATTTGGAGTATATGGCATGAAATAAATGAGCAGGATCAGGAAATTATTCCGTATGGAAAAGCTTTAGAAAATAACCGTTATTTTATTTTGGATGAAAATCTGAAGCCTTGCCAAATGGGCGAGGTCGGTACGATGTATATGGCCGGCCTGAATTTATCTAATGGTTATTTACTTGATGGGGAAATTAATTATAAAGATTTCGTTGATATTCAAGTGAGTGAAAATGAAACTCAAACTGCTTTTCGCATGAGTGATCAAGGATATTTTAGGGAAGATGGAAATATTATTTTTGCTGGACGTGAGGAAGGTTATTTAAAGATAAAAGGTGTGAGAATCTCTGCGGCCGAGGTTGAAAATGCTTTAACCAAGCATCCGTATATTCATAACTGTGTAGTAGTAAGTTGTGTACACCCAACAACTGAAACTCAAGAGCTAGTCGCCGTTTATACTCTAGAAAATAAATACAAAACTACTCGCTTAAATAGCCTCGAATTAAAGAACTTTTTAAAAGTGCATTTGCCAAGTTCACATATTCCTTCGAAATATTTAGGCATCGAAACCATACCTTTGACCCGAAATGGAAAAATTGATCGTAAAGCTGTGCAAGAAATGGCTCAGAGTAAAATTTACGTATCTTCTAAGTTCTCTGCAAACTCTTCTAAAGCATCGTCAGCAGTAGCTGAGGTGGGGGATTCGGTTTTATCGGTTTTCCGTGAATGCATAGCTGACAGCCAAGCTGAAAAAATGGATATTTTTTATAGAAGTGAAATATTAGATATAGGAATTCGTCCGAAACAACTCATGAGTATTGCTCAGAAACTTTCTCAAAAGCTCAATACACAAATTGATTTTTATACGCTAGTTAGCTGCAAAACAATTCAGGATGTGGTGAATAAAGTAGAGCAGCAAATAAAATAGAAAAATTGAAATGTGCTTAAAAGCGAAGTTGAGATGTTTGCTTTTAAGCACATGGTGAATTTTAGGGCAACTAGATTTGAGCTAAGGTTGCCTTAATTTTTTCGCAAATACTTTCCACTGTTGTAGTCGGGAAGCGGTGGGCTTGATACGTAATGATCATGCTTAACTGATGCTGTCCATCAATCACATTTTCCATAATTTCAAAATGTAACCCGAACATCGATTCATCACGTTCCGGCAAAATCTGACGATAAGGAAGGTCTTGTCCCTGAGGTGTTTTGAGCGCGCCGTTTAAAGCGTTATTTGAATGGATATGAATAAACACATCAAATAACAGTCCTTCATCTGCGCTCATCCCTAACGCATTTTGTATATGATTGATGGGAATGTCTGCATAGGCCATCGAGGTATTAATCATTGTGCTGATATTGTGGAGCAATGATTGGAATGAATCTGAAGGGCTAAACTGTGTGTGATGCGCCACCATGGTCGTAAAGTAACCCACCGTATCAAAGAACTCAGGATCAGTTCGTCCAGATGCAGAAGTACCAATCACAATATCTTTTAAATTACCTTGTTGCTGTAATGCATGGGCGATAGCAGTATAGAGAACCGCGAAAATAGAAGAGCTGTGTTGTCTCGAAAATGCGAGAAGCTTTTCATGCATTTCTGGTGCAAATTTAAGTTCGAGCCATTGGACTGGAGGTTTTTCCTTTTCAGCATTTAATTCATGTTCCGAAACAGGAAGGTTTAGTCCTTTGGTTGCTCCTCTTAACAGGTTAGTCCAATAATTTAGATGGTCTTGGTTAATACCTTGTTTTTGCTGGAGTAAAGAAAAATCAAGAATGGATTGGGCGGGTGCTTTCCAGTTTGGGGCTTGAGCATTTGAGCGAGCAAGATAAGCATGCGCAAGGTCAGCCATAATGGTATTTAAAGACCATTCATCAATCACCATGTGGTGGACTAAAAACGATAGAGTTTGGCGACCTTTGGCATTTCGAATTAAACGAATTCTTAAGGGAAGTTCACGGGTTAAATCAAATTTATATGAAGCTTCACTGGCAAGCGTTGCATCGTGACTTTCGGCACTGTTCCAAAACCATTTGAATTGTTGAAGTTCAGACGTAGGAACAACCTGCTGATAGGTTTGACCATTGGCGCTATTAAAAATTGTGCGTAAACCTGCATGGCGCTCCACAATATCTGTAAACGCCTGAAAGAAAACATCTTCATTAATTTCTTCAAGGAATTCTACGGCAAATGGTAAGTTATAAATTGGGCTAAAATCGAACGCGGAATAAGCTTGCCACAGGAAATCTTGAGCTAAAGTAAGCGGGGCTTTATCTACACTTTGTAAGGTGGTTTTTTCGGTTTTTGCAGATTTAACGAAAGCGTATTGAGCTAAATCGGCAGCAGATGGAGATTTAAAGAAATCATTAAATTGAATCTCAATTCCATGTTTATTAAGTAGGTTCCCAATAATTCGCGTTGCTAATAGTGAATGGCCGCCAAAATCAAAAAAGTCATCATGTTGACTCATTTCTGGTTCAGCGAGCGTATTTCGAAACTCTTCTAAAATAATTTCTGATACATAGTTTTGGTTAGATTGTTCTGACGCTTTTGTAGAACTTGTATCTAGATGATGTGCGATATCAATTTCCGTCAGCACCAATGGCATATTATTTGGTGAATATTGTTGATAACGATTTAGTATAGCCTGAATGAAATCTGACTTTTGATAGCTTTCATCAAGAATCGGGTGGAGCGCTAAAATAAGAAAATAGTCTTGTTCAGTTTCTACGAGACTTGTAAAAAAAGGGGGATGAAATTCTGCGTTCCATGCTTGCGCTTTTAAGGTAGCGACCTGCTCAAATACGTGTTCTGCATTGCTCTTTTTTACTTCTAGGCAAGCTGAATGATCATCAAATGGATATTTGTATAAATCACCTTCGTCACTAAATGTATAGCGAACATTTAAGTCAGGTGTAGTTTTAATAATGTCTTGAATTGCTTTAGTGAGCAGTTGAATGTCTAAATCTTGATTAAGTTTCCATAGATTAAAACGTCGGTTAACTTGTTCAGGCTGTTGTAATTGCAACATCCAGATATGTTCTTCGTAATCAGTAACCGAAAGGAGAGAGGGCGATTTGGAAAATTGTTCCAACATAAATGAATCCTGGTTTATCAAATGGCTATTTTCATCAATTTTTATTTCGCAAATTTTTACATTAGATTAAATTTCATATAATTCATAATGTTATAGATTTGCTTGTTTGCAAAAATTGACCTTTTTCTAATGAGTTGATGTCCACATGAACTGTACTGATGTAACAGTAGGGTTACATTTTACCTTTAAACATACTATAATTGATTCTCATTTACATCAAGATTATTATTTGCAAGTAGATAGTACCAATTGAGAATGACGAATTTTTAAAATAGAAAATAAATAATAAGTGATTGATTAATATTTATTTAATTCGAAATTGGTTGGGCAAAAATAATTTAAAGATGAAAAAAACGCTCCTCGGAATAGGGCTGTGATTTTGCCTATTCAAAAGGAACTTATTTTGTTGTCTCGATAAAATTGAGGAATTTTCATGAGAATATTCAATCATGAAAGGTTAATAAGCCCATCAAATGTTGAACAAATTTTCCCTCGCTTTAGTTTGATGGGACTAAATTTGCGATTTGCATCGGCTTTATTACGCTCAAGTGGGGCACGCCACTGATGCGATTTGGCTTATTCTGTATTTTTATCATTTTATGTATTTGTTCGTTATTGCTCGGGGCTGAGCAAATACAGTGGTCTACCTTATTTTCTTTTTCTCATGAGAGTTGGCTCACTCTTACAGCCAGCCGTATCCCTCGTTTAATTACTATTGTGCTCACCGGTATTGGGTTGGCGGTATGTGGCGTCATCTTGCAGCATATTGTGCGTAACAAGTTTGTTGAACCGGAAACTTCGGGTGGTTTAGATGCTGCCAAACTGGGAATTTTAGTGTCTTTAACTTTAGTTCCGGTAACCAGCACGCTGAGTAAGATGATATTTGCGATCATTTTTTGTTTTATTGCCAGCTTAATTTATATCGCAATTATCCGCCGGATCCGTTTTAGAAATACGGTTTTAGTACCGGTTATTGGCTTGATGTATGGCAGTGTAATGAGTGCCTTAGCTGAGTTTTATGCCTATCGCTTTAATATTTTACAAAGTATGCAAGGGTGGCTTTTAGGAGATTTTTCAAAAATTGTCCAAGGTCATTATGAAGTCATTTACATTATTTTTCCGATTGTTGTTCTGACTTATCTTTTCGCACACCGCTTTACCGTGATTGGTATGGGTGAAGAGATGGCTTCTAGCTTAGGACTTAGTTATGCAGCTATAGCCGCCATTGGTTTAATACTGGTTGCCATTACAGTTTCGACCACAGTAATTACTGTTGGTGCTATTCCTTTTGTCGGGCTCGTGGTCCCCAATTTAGTCGCACTGAAATACGGAGAGAACTTAGCTAAAACCTTGCCGATTGTGGCTTTGGGTGGAGCGTCTCTATTACTGGTTTGCGACATTCTTGGTCGTTCAATTATTTATCCATTTGAAGTGCCAATCGGACTTACCGCAGGTGGTGTGGGGGGAATTATTTTCCTCATCCTCATTTTGAGGGAGTTCAGATAATGCGTATTACAAAGCTATGGATGATTTACCTGATTGTCGTCTGTCTAGCAGTAGTTTTTTTATTTTTAAACTCAGGGTTAGATTTTGATTACGTCATTCCTAACCGACTTCTGCGTCTTGCCACGATTGTGATAGCTGGTATTTGCGTTGCTTTTTCCTCGATTGTTTTTCAAACGTTGGTGGGTAATCGTATTTTGACCCCTTCCATTATGGGCTATGAAGCGATTTATCTCTTATGGCAAGTTTTGTTGTTGTTCTTTTGGGGAACGCATGGACTAAGCCAGTTAGGAATAAATGGTAATTTCTTTATCTCTATCGTTTTAATGCTGCTTTATTCGTGGGTAATCCATAAGTGGTTATTGCCATATGGCAGAAATGATGTCTTTCTCCTGTTGCTTTTAGGTTTAGTCCTTACGATGGTCGTCGGGACGGTTACTCAATTTATTCAACTCAAAATTAATCCTGGTGAATTTTCTGTTTTCCAAGGCCTTAGCTATGCTTCGTTTAATCGCTCTCAACCAGAAACTTTATTGTATGCCAGCTTAGCCGTAGTCATTGTTCTATTCCTCGGTAGAAAAGCGCTCCCTGTTTTGGATGTTCTGATTTTAGGGCGTGAGCAAGCCATTTCATTAGGCATTCATCATCACCGCTATGTCAGTTTCTATTTAGCTCTAATTGCTATTTTGGTTGCGGTATCTACCAGTCTGATTGGCCCGACAGTATTTATGGGCGTATTTATTGCCAACATTACTTATGCACTAGCAAGAAGTTATAAGCATAAATTAACGCTGCCCATGGGTTGTGCCATCACGATTGCCATATTTATTGCTGCTCAAATTTTAGTTGAGCACGTTTTTAATTACAAAACGACCGTCAGCATTTTGGTCAATCTCGTATGTGGCATTTATTTCCTTGCGCTGACGGTTCGTACCCGAGGTGTTGCATGATTCATGTCAAGAATATCAATAAGTCATATGGAAATAAGCCAATACTGACTGACGTAAATGTTGAATTTCCTACAGGTCAGGTGACGTCACTCATTGGTCCAAATGGAGCAGGAAAATCGTCTTTGCTCATGATGATGGCACGTTTAATTGAGCCGGATAAAGGCGAGATTTTTCTTAATCATCAAAATATTGCGGGTATTAAAACCGCTGTTTACGCCAAGCATGTCGCGACTTTACGTCAAGCACCCGGCTTTAATTTGCGCTTAACCGTAGAAGAGCTGGTGTCATTTGGACGCTTTCCCTATAGCCGTGGTGTTTTAACCGAGCAAGATCGTCAGGTGGTTGATGAAGCGATTGAGTTTCTTTCTTTAGAGCCGCTGCGCAAATCTTACATAGATGAAATTAGTGGTGGTCAAAGGCAAATGGCCTTTTTGGCGATGACGATAGCCCAGCAAACAGACGTACTTTTATTAGATGAACCCTTAAATAACCTTGATATGAAACATGCCGTTCAAATTATGCGTGCACTCAGACGTTTATGTGATGAACAAGGGCGCACTGTGATTTTAGTCATTCATGACATCAATTTTGCCACGAATTACTCGGACCATATTGTCGCGCTCAAGAACGGCAAGCTTCATTTCAGTGGGTTAACGGAACAAGTGATTACAGAGGCGCAATTAAATGATCTGTACGAGCTTGATTTTGAAATTACATACAGTGAGCGTGGCTGTATGTGTAATTACTTCAACTCATCTGGAGCTTGAATACATATGAACTGGAAGAAAAAGTATGGGGGAGTAGCCCTAATCATAGCGGCAGCTGTCACTCTACAAGCATGTGATCAAAAAGTTGCAGATACCACTCAAGCTTCTCAGAAGCTAGCAGAACCGATTACGGTGAAACATGCGCTTGGAACTACGGTGATAGATCATCTACCGCAACGCGTTGCCGTACTTGATATGAATGAAGCTGACTTTCTAGATCAACTCAATGTCCCGATTATGGGAATGCCAAAAGATTATGTTCCACACTTTTTGGAAAAATATAAAAAAGATGCACAAATTCAGGATTTGGGTGCAATTGTACAGCCCAATATGGAAAGGATATATGCATTAAAGCCAGACCTGATTTTGATGACGCCATTACACGTTAATCAGTATCAGGAACTGTCCAAAATTGCCCCGACCATTCATTACGATATTAATTTCAACAATAGCGAGAGTAATCATATTGGTCTGGTTAAAGACCATATGATGACCTTAGGAAAAATATTTAATAAAGAAGACTTAGCTCGCCAGAAAGTTTCTGAACTTGATGAACAGGTGAAGCAAGTACAAGCCGTAACGGACAATCGCCCAGAAAGAGCATTAGTCGTTCTTCACAACAATGGGGCATTTAGTAATTTTGGTATTCAGTCACGCTATGGCTTTATTTTTAATGCTTTTGGGGTAAAGCCTGCAAGTAGTGTGGTGGATACAAGTCTACATGGGCAACCTATTTCGAGTGAATTCATCAAAAAAGCTGACCCCGATATTCTTTATATCGTGGACCGAACTGCTGTGATGGAACATCGCTCAAACATTAATGCTGCCAGTGTTGAAAATCCATTATTACGTCAAACCAAAGCATGGAAAAACGGTCGTGTCATTTTTGTCGATGCCGATGCGTGGTACACCACGGCTGCAAGCCCAACCTCACTCAAAATAGTGATGGAAGATGTGAAAAAGGGCTATCAATAAATTTTTAGGCACATCATTTAGTCAAATTTTACAGCATAAATTTTCACTATTTTGCTATGAATTTTAAGCAGATAGTTAATAAAAAATGAATCAAAACATTAAAGGTCTTTCAATGAACAACGTTAGCTATAACCGTAATTTTAAAACTGGGAATGATCAAAGAATTAATCACCGTTCTTTTGTATTAAATGGTGTTGCATCTGCACAAATGGCCCTTCGATTAGGCTATGCATTAGGCACCGTATTTGTTCTATGTGCATCAAACACCTATGCTGCTGTTATTGATAATTCAACAAAAACTCTAGAACAACAACAGGCTGCTCAAACAAATGTAGCAGCTTTACCCGCAATTACCGTAAAAGCTGAACAAGATGATACTTATGCGGGAGGGCAAGTTGCAACATCGAGCAATGTTGGATTTCTCGGTAGTAAAAAATTTCTAGATACGCCATTTAATACGATTAGTTATACCGATAAGTATATCGAAGATAAACAGGCAAAAGATATTACAGAAGTGATTGCAGCAACTGATCCATCGATATATACCAACGGTGCAAGTGGTGGTTGGAGTGAAAACTATTATATTCGTGGATATGCTTCGAGTACGAATGATATGTCAATGAACGGACTTTTTGGTATCACACCGTTTTATCGAACTTCTCCGGAAATGTTTGGCCGCGTTGAGGTGTTGAAAGGTCCCTCCGCTTTGTTAAATGGGATGCCGCCAGCAGGATCGGTGGGTGGAACGGTAAATCTAGTGACCAAATATGCGGCTGATGAACCGTTTGCACGATTGACCACAACTTATATGTCGGATGCCCAGTTTGGTGGACATGTCGATGTTGGAAGAAGATTTGGTGAAAATAAAGAATTCGGCGTTCGTATCAATGGAATGTATCGAGATGGAGATGCAGCAGTTAATGATCAGTCTAAAGAAAGTCGTTTATTTTCGCTTGGCTT
This sequence comes from Acinetobacter sp. OYA S30, assembly GCF_033599315.1. Taxonomy (NCBI): domain Bacteria; kingdom Pseudomonadati; phylum Pseudomonadota; class Gammaproteobacteria; order Moraxellales; family Moraxellaceae; genus Acinetobacter; species Acinetobacter sp. OYA S30. Next base: position 48,035 of record NZ_JAWVAV010000022.1, on the reverse strand, counting down.
AGATTGGCAAGGTGAAAATGCACGTGTTTTTGTTGATGCTTACGATGCCTTAGATCATGTTGATGGCGTGACACGTGGTGTTAACGTCTCTACTGCAGTTGGAATTCCGAAACCGCCGAAAGCGGATACCTTACTTAGTCCGGATTGGGGCTCTGTTGAAACCAAAGATAAAGGCGCAATGATTCGTGGCGAATATGATTTTTCTGATCAGTTGATGGCATATGCGGCTTATGGACAAAGTACAACTGAATATAAGTACAATGGGGCAAGTGCAGGGACGATTACGAGTAGCACTGGAACACTGAGTTCAACACTTGGACAACTTGCTTTTGACGTCGATAAAAAATCAGCAGATGCTGGTTTTAAAGGCAAGTTTGAGACGGGGTCTGTGAAACATCAATGGGTCGCCAATGCAACCTACTATAATCATACACAAGATGATTATGGTTATAGAATTATCCCAGGTTTTAGTGATCCTGTTATTACGAATATTTATGATCCCAATCCAAATTGGGGGCCTAAACCGGAATTTACACCGCCGTTTCTATTTCATTCGACACTCTCTACCTCTAGCTTTGGTTTAGCCGATACATTGTCGTTTGCTCAAGATAAAGTACAGTTGACTTTAGGACTTCGTCATCAGACTGTAAAAGCAACAAGTTCTGTTAATACATTACCTGAAAATGCTAAATCAGCAACCACGCCTGGTGTCGCCTTACTGATTAAAGCGACTGATAAAATTTCTGTTTATGCAAACTATATTGAAGGTTTGACAAAGGGTGATCAGGCACCTGCAACTGCATCAAATCCAGGGGAAATATTTCCTCCTCAAAAAACCAAACAACAGGAACTTGGTTTGAAGGTTGATTTGGGGACATTTGCGCATACCTTGAGTGCATTTGAAATTACCAAACCAAGTAGTTATTTAGATCCTTCAAAGCTTGTGAATAACTTACCTACCTTTGTTTCGGATGGAGAACAACGAAATCGTGGTATTGAATGGTCATTTTTTGTTTCACCGATTGAACATGTGCGTTTAATGGGTGGCTTTACCTATCTTGATCCTGAACTTACCAAGACTAAGAGTGGAGGAAACGATGGTCATACAGCAGTTGCTGTGCCAAAAAATCAGGCTAAGCTTGGAGCAGAGTGGGATACTCAAGTAGCACAAGGGACTTTAACCTTATCAGGAAATATCAATGCAGTTTCCAAGCAATATATTAATGCAGAAAATACCTTGTCCGTACCAGGGCGTACGCTCTTAGATGTTGGCGCACGCTATAGTACGAAAGTCGAGGACCACCCAGTTACTTTCCGTGCCAATATCTACAACTTAACCAACAAAGCGTATTGGGCACAGCCACAATTGACGAATTTGGCTCTAGGCGCACCAAGAACGTATATGCTATCTGTATCATATGACTTTTAATTTGTTGTAATCTTCAACCGAATAAAAAAACCCGCAATCGCGGGTTTTTTATGATATTCATATTTTATTTTGGTAAACCATAATGCTGGAAAGAAGACTGTTTAGGAATTCGATAAGCATTACGCCCCAGTAATTGATTAATAATGACTGAGTTTCGAGTTGCTCCAATCCCTAAGTCAGGAGAACCAACGCCTTGCTGAAAAATCTCGGCATTTTGAATGAAAATTCGACCTTGTCCCTGATCACAACGTAAAGCCGTAAAGTCTTCTTGAACAATACAATCATTTTTATCATCAACAGCTAAAATAGAACCCTTCATATTTTGGAACCATTCAGGCCAATCATGAACATAGCCTGTAGCTGCAACAAGGGCATCAGTTTCTAATTCGCAACGTTGATCGAGTTGGGTATGCAAACAAGTTAAACGCAGAGAACCCGATTCAAGTTCTTTAACCGATTCAACCTCACAGCTTGTGTATAGGCTTAAACCGGATTTCTCACCAGCCACTGAACGCTCATAAAGCACATCATATATATCACCAATGGTTGAGAAGCTAATCCCTTTATAGATCAGGCCCTGACTAGCAGCAATATCGCGGCGTTTATCTCTAGGCAGGCTTTGGAAATATTGCATATATGCAGGGGTAAAGCACTCTTGTCCAAGTTTAGAATATTCCATTGGGTGAAAGCCGGCAGAACGTGTGATCCAACGAATAGATGCGCCTGCTTTTACTTGTTCTGGTGTAAGTGAATTAAATAAAGCAAGTACACATTCTGCCGCACTCTGGCCCGAGCCAATAACCGTGACCTGTTTACACTGTTTGAGTTGTTCCTGAATTTTTGCAAACTCCGCAGAATGTTTTACTAAAGGGTGCTTGCATGTTTCTAGCCATGTAGGAATTCGAGGTTTAGTCCCAATACCAATCGCCAGATTTTGGCTTATATATTTTTGTTTTTCGCCTGAGGCTGATTCACTTTCTATAATAAATTTATCCAGCTTGGTGTCATATTCCACATGGCTTACGTTTTCTCCAAATCGACAATCGGGTAATTGTTTTGAAGCCCAACGGCAATAATGGTCATATTCACGGCGTGGAATTAAAAAACTGTCGTAATAATAAAACTGATGCAAGCGATCATGTTGATGTAAATAATTAATATAGCCTAAGGGATGGCAGGGATTGGCCATAGTAACCAAGTCGGCAAAGAAAGGAACTTGTAATGTCGTGCCCTGCAATAGCAATCCTTCATGCCATCGAAATTCTGGTTTGCGTTCTAAAAATACGCTTTTGATTTCGGGATGATGAGACAAAAGAGCAGCTAAACCTAAGTTGAATGGCCCAATACCAATTCCGGTAATATCTATTTTTTTCATGTTTATACTTTATCTGTTTCCAAAATGATGAAAGTTCAAAATACGAATTAATGTGGTGTTAGTAGTTTCTCTACATCAGCAATATTGCGACATTGAATAAGTTGAACAGGTGAGAGCTGAATCGCGTATGTTTCATTAATACGTTTTGAAACGGCCTTTAAATGATGTGGACGTAGCCCGAGATGAGTAAAATGAGTTGAGTTGTCCACTTCCTTATTTGGCGTGTGGCCTATCACTTCTAAGTAAATGTCGAGTAGTTGATTTTGCTGTTTAGCATTATTTTCAAGTGGTATAGATGAATGATCGGACTCATTATTTTTAAAATATGGTCGTTTATTTTGAAGCTCACTGAAAAAATTGCTGAGATCAAAACTGAATATTTCTGAACCAATAATTTGCTTGATTGCTAATTGCAGTGCATCCAAGAAATCGTCAATCATGTTGGGTGGAAATGCTTCTTGAGCATAATCAATATCGAAAATCAAAGCGCCGTCATTTCTTGTGCTAAAGCGAATATCAATTGCAACTTGAGGTGTTTGAGTAAGGCCATCTAGTTGCTGAATAGGATGAGATTCAGATAATACCGGCCATGACAAACCATTTGTAATTACAATTGGCAATACTGGAGCAGTGCCAACTTTTTCAAATAATAGTCGAGCGAGATCAACGCCTGAAAATGAAAGATGCTGTAAACCCTCTAAAACTTCAGTTTGTAAGCGGTTTGCTTGTTCAGCAAATTGATCTGAAGCTTTCCACTCAACAGCAATAAACGTAGAACTATTGGAAAATGGTCCGGCATAGAGGGGAAGTGTAGGAACAGCAACACATAGAGATTTGTCAGTATTCCAATGAGATAGCACTTCCAAAATAATCGCCATGATGACTGAGTTTTTAAACAGTGAATGTTTTGCGCCAATTTTAGACAACTGTTTAAATTGATCTTTTTCTATAACCAGACTGTTACGTTGGTAACGTGAAGTCGGTAAATGCTGTAAGGGTGTTTTCCACGGAAGCGCAGGAATAGCCGATAATTTAGAAAATTTTCTTTCCCAGTAAGCCATATCTGCGTGATGAACAGACAGGCTATTTTCAACTTCATTTTCTTCTATTTGCGTTTGGATATCATGTTGTTGTCCATCAAATAGCTCTAACATAAGTGAAGCTATAGATCGGCCATCTAAAATTAATGCATCAAAGCGGACAAAAACCGTTAATAGATTATTTTTTAATAAAAATACGGTGATATTCCAAGGCGACTGATTTAAATCAAATAGCTCATGCGTATAACTATTTTTATAGGACTGGATGTGGTGAGAAGCACGTTCAGGTTCCCATGTAGTTAGGTCTATTTCTTTTAAATTGACACTCACTTGATCGCTTACATATTGTATTAACCTATTTTTATCAATATAGGTTCGTAAGCTGTCATGCCGCCGTACCATTTCTGCCAATCGTTGTCTTAATAAAACAATATCCATTGTGCCGTGATACTGCCTAAACTCTTGCATGGCAACACCACCTAAAGGAAGGGCTTGAGTTCGGCCTAATAGGTAGGCTTGCTGTAATGCATTTAATGGTTTTTGAGACGTACGATCTGACGAGGTATTTTGTGCTGGGCTTATAATTTGTGTATTCAGTTGCTCAGGATGTGCGGCAAGATTTTTAAGTAAATGAATGAAAGATTCAAATAAATTCGTGATCCATTCTTTGGGTAGAGCATCTAAACGGATGTCCCAATTAACTAAAATACCGTCATCTACATGAGCAACTTGTGCATCAATTGCAACTTGCGGCCCTTGTGAAATGACCCAATTCATTGAGCCAAAAACACGGCGGACACGCTCAGAAAGCAAATTATCATTTTCTATGTCGAGCGCCGCTGTAAATACCACGGGAGCAATCTGTGCACTACCATGATAACGAGACAGATCACGTAGAACATTCACACCCGAATAATGTGAATGCTCTAATAACTCAAGCATTTGATTTGCTATTTGTTTGCAGAATGCAGCTAAGGTAGTTATTCCTTTCATATCGACATCAAGGATGACTAGATTAGCAAAATCACCAATAGTGCCTTCGACATTTTTTAAAACCGGTTCGCGCCAAAAAGTAGGAATATTTAATCGGAAACTGTGATCTTTGGTTGCATGACCAAGCGTATAGGCAAATAGACCTAATATCAGATTGGTCACAGTAATGCGTTGTTCTCTAGCAAGTTGTTGTAATGCTTTTCGTTCTTTTGGCGATAACCAAGTACTTAAACGATCACTTTTTGCTGTTTTGAATTCTTGATGAATGAAAGGTAGAGACGGAGCAGGGCTAATATGAGGCAGACGTTGTTTCCACCATAAGCGGTCTCGTTGGTTTAATTTTTTTAGGTCAGGGTCTGTCCGTATTTTTTGATACCAGTCAAAAAAATTAGGCGGACGGGAGAATGATATTTTTGGGTCTTCATAAAATAAAGAAAGATCTTCCATCAAGTTCAAAAAACTGGACGGATCTATAGCAATCATGTCCGTATCTACATGAAAACGAAAAATATTATTTTTAAGAACACTTATAGAAAATCTTGCAGTCTGGCCCTGACTTAAATCAAGTTTTTGATGGGTCCATTGCTCCCGTTTTTGCATGAGCATTTGCTCAATTTGATGATCGCTAAGCTTTGAAAAATCATCGACTTCTAATATCTGTTGAGCTTTCTCAGCCATGATGTTTGCGATGCCATCGGCACTCAAACTTAATCTCAAAATAGGGTGTTCTTTATAAAGTCGTTGAAGTGCTAAATGTAATTTTTGTAGATCAATAAATTGACCGTCAAATTCTGCATAGAGATGGGCAGCAACCCCACCTAAAGTTGCGTTGCCAGAGCGACCAAACCAGCAGGCCGCTTGCATCGAAGTTAATTCACACATTGAACGATAACTCGGTTGACAAATTAATCTTGTTTCAGCATCATACAAACAAATGAAAATGATTACCAGTTGCATTTGTTAATCATTTCCAATTTTGCTGTGAATATATAGCTTGTCCGTCTTAAGAGTTTTCTTTAGTCGGTATTCAAATTAAATATTTATGCCGAGATGTAAGAAAATTTACCAAGAATCAATAGCTTGATAACCATTAAATTAAATTGAATATTTAGAATGTCATGAAAAAACAGTTGATTGAGTTTGTTCGCTGGTCTCCCGAGAGAGCGCAACACTATCGAAATAAAGGTTATTGGATTGACCAACCTTTGACGCGCATTTTAACGGTAGGGGTTCAATCGCATCCGCATTCGCCGGCAATTATTTGTGGTGAACGTCAGTTGAGTTATATCGAGCTGGATCGGCTATCAACAAATTTAGCTTCTCGACTAGCTGAAAAAGGCTTGGGCAAGGGTGATACTGCTTTAGTACAACTTCCCAATGTTGCGGAGTTTTATATTGTCTTTTTTGCCTTGCTTAAAGCAGGCGTGGTTATGCTCAATGCGCTATATAGCCATCGCCAATATGAACTAAATGCCTTCATTAAACAGATTCAACCTAAGCTTTTAATTGGTTCGCGTCAGCATGAAGTCTTTAGCAATAATCAATTTATTGACTCACTTCATGAAGTAAATTTAAGTCCTGAAATTATTTTGATGTTCAATCATCAAGCTACCGATTTTGGATTATTAGACTGGATTGAAACACCAGTAGAGACCTTTGTCGATTTTTCATCTACACCTGCTGATGAAGTTGCTTTCTTTCAGTTGTCAGGTGGAAGTACGGGAACACCAAAACTTATTCCACGCACGCATAATGACTATGACTATAGTGTGCGAGCCAGTGCCGAGATTTGCGGTTTAAACTCAAATACCCGGTTATTATGTGCTCTGCCAGCTCCGCATAACTTTATGTTGAGCTCACCTGGTGCATTAGGTGTTTTACATGCAGGTGGATGTGTTGTTATGGCACCAAATCCTGAACCGCTCAATTGTTTTTCTATTATTCAAAGACATCAAGTCAATATGGCATCTTTAGTGCCGAGTGCTGTCATTATGTGGCTAGAAAAAGCCGCGCAATATAAAGATCAAATTCAGTCTTTAAAGTTGCTTCAAGTAGGTGGAGCAAGTTTCCCTGAATCTTTAGCCCGTCAAGTTCCTGAAGTCCTCAATTGTAAATTACAACAAGTATTTGGAATGGCCGAAGGCTTGGTCAATTACACCAGACTCGATGACTCCGACGAGCAAATCTTTACGACACAAGGGCGTCCTATCAGTTCTGATGATGAAATCAAAATTGTAGATGAGCAGTATAGAGAAGTTCCGGAAGGTGAAGTAGGAATGCTTGCGACTCGGGGGCCTTATACCTTTTGTGGTTATTACCAAAGCCCTGAACATAATTCACAGGTCTTTGATGAGGACAACTATTACTATTCGGGCGATCTCGTGCAGCGTACCCATGATGGCAATTTACGTGTAGTAGGAAGAATTAAAGACCAAATTAACCGTGGTGGTGAAAAAATTGCTTCGGAAGAAATAGAAAAACTTATTCTTTTACATCCGGAAGTTATGCACGCAGCTTTGGTTGCAATTGTTGATGAACAATTCGGTGAAAAAAGTTGTGCCTTTATTGTTTCTCGGAATCCTGAACTTAAAGCTGTTGTGCTCAGACGCCATCTCATGGAGTTAGGTATTGCACAATACAAACTTCCAGACCAGATCAAATTAATCGAAAGTTTGCCACTGACCGCAGTCGGTAAGGTGGACAAAAAACAACTTCGCAGCATTTTAAATATATCTACAACATCTTAGTAAATATTGAGCAGCATATGGCTATTTCAAAAATTTCTACTTATCTCATGCCCGAAAGAGAGAGTTATCCAAATAATAAAACAGACTGGCAATTAGATCCTTCTCGAGCAGTTTTATTAATTCATGATATGCAGCGTTACTTTTTAAATTTTTACGATGCTGAAAGTGAATTAATTAAAACGGTTGTTAATCATTTAGTTCAACTAAGAACTTGGGCACATCAGAACAATGTTCCTGTTGTCTATACAGCACAGCCTTATGAACAGCCAGCGGCAGATCGTGCATTACTGAATGCCATGTGGGGACCGGGTTTGCCAGCCTCAACAATCGATCAGCAAAAAATTATTGATCAACTTTCTCCTGCTGAACATGACATTGTCTTAACGAAATGGCGTTATAGCGCGTTTAAACGTTCGGATTTGCTTGAAAGAATGCAAAACTGGAATCGTGATCAGCTCATTATTGGCGGTGTCTATGCCCATATCGGTTGTATGGTTACGGCAATTGAAGCTTTTATGAGTGACATACAACCTTTTCTGGTTGGAGATGCAGTTGCCGATTTTTCAGAAGAAGAACATCGCTTAGCTTTGAAATATGTATCTTCACGTTGCGGTCAAGTTGTGGATACCGAATCTGTAGTGGGGCAGGTGGCAACAGGCATTACACGACCTTGGCTAGAGCAAAAGGTCCAGCAGCTTATTGAAGAAGATGGATTAGATCCAGAAGAGAACCTGATTCTTTATGGACTGGACTCATTACGAATTATGCAGTTTTCTTCGGAACTCAAAGCGCAGGGAATCAATATTAGTTTTGAAGAATTAGGACGCACACCCACTTTATCAAATTGGTGGTCATTGGTTGATGCACGGCAAAGGATTGCAGGGTAGAGGGTTGCCATCATAAGGCATACGACAAATCCTGGTCGCTAAATTTATACATAAAATTTATATCTTTGATAGCGACTCCTTAGACGACTTGTAATCGTCATATTAACGGAGCAAAAAATGATTTTATCGCCTGCTGATCAAGAGAGAATAGAGACATTCTGGAATTACTGTTTAAAACATCAATACTTCAATATTGGATATCCTGAATCTGCAGATTTTGATTATTCAGCTTTATTCCGTTTTTTCAAATTCTCTATTAATAATTGTGGTGATTGGAAAGACTATAGCAATTACGCATTGAATTCTTTTGACTTTGAAAAAGATGTGATGGCGTATTTTGCTGAAATTTTTCAAATTCCCTTTGAAGAAAGCTGGGGATATGTGACCAATGGTGGTACAGAGGGTAATATGTTTGGCTGCTATCTGGCGCGTGAGCTATTTTCTGATTCCACATTATATTACTCAAAAGATACGCATTATTCGGTGGGAAAAATCGCCAAATTATTGCAGATGAAATCTTGTGTGATCGAATCATTGGATAATGGTGAAATCGACTATGATGATTTAATCCATAAAATAAAAACCAATAAAGAAAGTCACCCCATTATTTTTGCAAATATTGGTACGACCATGACCGGTGCAATTGATGATATTGAAATGATTCAAGAGCGCTTAGCGCAAATCGGAATCATGCGCCGAGATTATTATATTCATGCCGATGCTGCCTTAAGTGGCATGATTTTACCTTTTGTTGATCATCCTCAAGCGTTTTCCTTTGCTCATGGTATCGACTCAATCTGTGTGTCTGGTCATAAAATGATTGGCTCACCGATTCCGTGTGGCATTGTTGTGGCCAAACGCCAAAATGTAGAGCGTATATCAGTAGATGTTGACTATATCTCTACACGTGATCAAACCATTAGCGGTTCTCGTAATGGTCATACCGTCTTGCTGATGTGGGCGGCAATACGTAGCCAAACTAATTTACAAAGACGACAGAGAATTCAGCATTGCCTAAAAATGGCCCAGTACGCGGTTGATCGCTTTCAGGCAGTGGGCATTCCTGCTTGGCGAAATCCGAATTCAATTACTGTGGTATTTCCGTGTCCTTCTGAGCACATCTGGAAAAAGCATTATCTGGCAACCTCTGGAAATATGGCTCATTTAATTACTACGGCACATCACCGAGATACACGTCAGATTGATAGCTTAATTGACGACGTTATTTTTGATTTACAAGGTGCTTCTAAACGTACAGTTGGCTTTTAGTCATATCAACCAAGATGATTTAGACAAATCCATATTAATTTTTACAGTCTAGAAAATGATCTAAAAATATTTTGATAGGGTGGTTAGGAAGTTTTTGATGCAATTAAAGTTTTTAAAAAAATACTTTTTATATGATTTTCTTATTCCTGCTTTTTTAAAGCCGAAAATGGCAATTCTTGCTGGTCAATTGAAGCGAGATTTTATTTTAAGTACCGCTTTTTTTATGAATATAAAGAGAGATAAGCATGTCTGATTTAAAGTTATCTCATCTGATGACAGACTCTTCCTTGGCACCTGCACTCAAGCCAGCATTTCCTAAATTATTTGTAGGAACGCTTGCTGCCGTATTTTCTGGTTTAGCCATTTTAACTGCCCTGTGGGGCATGATTCAGTTGATTGGTTATTTATCTTCTTATTGGGTGATCTTTTCAGCGGTTTTTTGGATAGTCGGGGCGGCTCTGGCAGCACTGGCTTCATGGTTAGTGCATGATGCAGAGGCGGGATTTTCGGCACGATTACGTCGTCAAATTGCTCATCATTTAATTCGGTTACCTAACACAACCCTATCAAAACAGGGTGACCAAAACTTAAAACGACTGGTTTCAGACGATATCGCAACCTTACACCATATGGTGGCACATTTACCGTCGGAAATTGCGATTTTTGCTGTAATCCCTTTAGTTTCTATTGTTTTATTAGTTGTGTTGGTTGGCCCGATGGCACTTTGGGTATTATTACCTGGGGCAATTGCTTCACTCTATTATTTAATTATTGTTCCCCATGTATCAAAACGGGATGGCGCTGCGCGTATGCAGGTCATGTTAGATATTATTGGTTCTGCTGATGATTATGCGCGCGGCATTCGTGATAACCGAATATATGGGCAACAATCAGGTGCTTTAACAGCCTATACTCAATCAGCACAAAATTTCACTCAAAATATGGTGTCTTGGGTGAGTAAAGTCGCAACACTCGCTGCTGTTGCCACTGCATTACTACAAGCTGTTGCAACCTTTGCCATAGCCTATTTTGTAGCTTATCAATACGACAGCATGACCTTGGCTGCAACACTTTTCTTTAGTTTGGCCATCGTGACACCTTCGCTACGTTTAGGGCATGGTCTTGATTATGTCGCTGCTGGGCGAGCTGCAGCTAGTCGTTTATCTGCTTTCTTAAAAGAGCCAGTACTCTCATCGGGCAATCTACAACAGATTGAGGGAGATGTAACCCTCGAAATAGTTAATGCAAGCTTTGCAATTGAAAATCAAAAAGTATTTGATCGATTAAGTTATTCATTTCCAAAAAATTCAATGACTGCAATTACAGGGCCGAGTGGAGTTGGCAAAACAACCTTACTGCGAGCACTTGCTGGTTTAGCCGTATTGCAAGAAGGTGTCGTTCAATTAGCAAAAACAGATATTTTGCAATTACATGAAAAACTAAGGCATGAAAAGGTTTTGTTTATTCCACAAGGTGGAGATGTATTACCGACCACAGTAAGAGAAAACTTGTCCTTATCTGCCGTTAATGCAAATGATGCACAACTTGAGCAGGCATTACTCAAGGCCCAACTAAAAGTAGATTTAAATGCAGATGCAACTTTACTTTCAGGCGGTGAAAAACAGCGCATAGGAATAGCGCGTGCGTTTTTATCCTCAGCTCCTATTATTTTATTAGACGAGCCAACGAGCGCACTCGACCAGACCAATGCGACAAAAATAATATTGGAGTTAAGCGACTTAGCTAAAAACCAGAATAAAACCATCGTCATGGTCAATCATGATCTTGCCTTAGCTGCTCATGCCGACAACAGGTTAGTGCTTCAAGGCCCAACTGACTCAGGGAAATCTTTATGAATACTCCTGCTAAATTAAATAAAGATCAGATTTTTTCGATGCTTCCTCGTGCGGCCAAACAAAAATTAATTATTGTTGGTATCGGATGGATCATTGTTGCAGCAATTGAAGCAATCGCATATACCGTATTGGCATTTGCAATTGTCAATCAATGGCCTCCAAGTTGGGTTCTCATCAGTGCAATTGCAGCAATATTAGTGACAGTGGTGGTCACTCGTGCTGGCTTCCTTACTGGTGTGCGTTTAGCAGGAGACTTATTTGCTGAGTTAGGCAAATCTTTAGCTCGTGCCAAGCTCTCTTGGTTTACCAATGAACAGCGTGCTCAGATTAAGACAATTGCTGGACAGGGCATTCCTGGGTTTATGAGTATCCCTGCTCATCAATTGCAAACCTTTTTACATGCGCCTTTTATGCCTTTGTTTCTCACAATAGGAATAGGCCTGCTTGCCGGAGCAGGCGTAGCATTTGTCGCTTTAGGCTTACTTTTACTCTCTTTATTTGCTCAATTCCTAGCACAACGTGCACTCATGCATATTGATAAAAAACGTAATACTGCCGATTTAGCGGCTTCACAAGCAACGTTGGAATTGGTTGATCATGTTGAGTTATTACGCACAGCAGCCGGTCCTGAACGTGCGGTTCAAAGGCTGGAACATCGTTGGGAAGAGCAAGAAGAGACATTAGTACGGATCAACCATGCTGCTGCATTTGCAAGTTTTATTGCAACCTTAGCAAGTGTTTTACCCATTGCTGGGATGGCAACATATCTGGTGATCGCTGGAGTCAATCATGCTGCTTTGGTATTGGCATTACTCGTCTTAATTGGACGTGCAGCAGCGCCGTTAGGTGAACTTGCTACTGCAGGGTTGCATATCAATGATTTATTTGCTGCACTACGCAACTTTAATCAGATCACCCATCCACCTGAGTTGCCTGAGCCATTACACCCTCAAATTCCTACTGGCCATCATATTTCGGTACAAGGCGTTAGCTATGCGCCAGCACTTGAAAATATATCTCTCGATATCGCATTGGGGAGCAGAGTATGGGTTACCGGACCAAGTGGTAGTGGTAAGAGTACTTTACTTGAATTGCTTACACGGTTTGATGATCCACAAATAGGAAAAATTACCCTAGGTGGTATAGCTCTTGATCAAATGAAATATGAAGATTTGGTCTCGAATATCGCTTATGTCACACAAGAACCTATTTTGTTCACAGGTACACTGGCTGAAAATATCCGTTTAGGAAAATCTGATGCAACTGATGATGAAATAGAAAAGGCTGCAAGAGATGCCGCATTAGGAGCAATGATTGACCGTAGTTCAGAAGGAATTAATCAATCGGTGGGTAAACAAGGCACCGCATTGTCTGGTGGTGAACGTCAGCGGGTCGCAATTGCCCGAGCATTACTCAAAAATGCGCCGATTTTAATACTTGATGAAGCAACCTCTGCCTTGGATGAAGAGACTGAGCAGGAAATTGTTACAACGATACGTGCTCTTTCTTCTACGGTTATTTTTGTCACACATCGTGATTCAGCTATTTGGCAACCGACTCAAACTATCAATTTAGCTTCAACTTCTGTTTAAAAAAATAGCGCAGAAATCTGATTTAAGCATTTTTTATAAAAGAAAAATGCTTAATATTTGGAGAATTCTTAAGTGAATAAACATCAATATAATATGTTCTGTTTACCGCCTGCGGGGAGTAGCGCAAGTATTTATCATCCATGGAAAAAGCAGATCTCTGACAATATTCGTATTATTCCTATTGAATATTCGGGTCATGGTATAAAAATAAATGAACCATTGATTGATGATCCTGATCTATTGGCTATGCAAATTGCCAATGAAATACAAGCTTACTCAGACACACCCTTCATTTTATTTGGACATAGTGTAGGAGGTAGCTTGATTTGGAAAGTACTCAATTATTTGAATGAAAAAACCATAATTGATCAGTTGAGATTAATTGTTATAAGTAGCCGACCTGAGCATCACTATATTCAACATATGCGGTACAAGCATGAGCTAACTGATGAAAAAATTATTGATGAATTAAAGCGATACAATAATTTTCCTGATGAAATTTTAAATAATCAGGATGCACTCACATTCTTTCTCAAAATCATTCGTAATGATTTCTATCTTAGTGATCAATTACTTGGCGAGAAGATTCATAAGACTGAGGTTCCGATCGTTGCATTTTATGGCAAACAGGACCCTGATATTCCTAACAAAAGAATGATGGATGCATGGCAACAACACACAGAAAATTGGTTAGGAAGCATTGAGTTTGAAGGGGACCATTTCTACTTTCTCAATCCCGAAACTCGAGTGAAGATGCTTGAAAACATTGCTGCCATCGTTGAAACATTGACCGTGAATATTGAATAAAGTCCATGCTATGAATACGAAGAAGCAGCTAAGTAGAGGGGCTAATTCATGTCTGGATGAAATAAATATTCAATATGAAAAGCTAACAGCTTTCGGGATAGATATACATAAGGTCCAGCTCAGCCAAATCAAAGAAATACCTCAGCTTGATCATATCTATCAGGAGCTGAATATATTTCTTCCACCGAATATAAAAAGCTCACGCTTCATTCGTCAATTAGAGTTCTTGACGGGGCGCTTAGCAGCAAAATATGCATTACAAAGCTTTAACTTACAAGATTCTATTGTCTATCAAGGTAGACATGGGGAACCCCTATGGCCCGAAGGAGTGATGGGGGGGATTAGTCATGTTGGATCAAAAAAATCATGTTATGCCATCGCATATGCTAGAAATAACACACCTAAAGAAAAAATATTTGGAATCGATATAGAGTCTCAAAAACATTATATTTTTTTTCAAAAGAAAGATGAATTTTATGATGTTTTTCTCAATAAAAACGAGCAAGAAGAAATTGAAAAGCTACTAAAAGATCAAGCATATTTATATTTGATAATATTCTCCGCTAAAGAAAGTATCATTAAGGCATTTTATTTAAAATATAAGCAAATTATTGATTTTAAAAATATAAAACTTAAAGCACTAGATGGCGCGTTTCTTTATTTTTACCTTAGACAAGAAAGTTTAAGCGGGATAACTCTAGAGGTTAAAGTTTATTTTTTTCATACAAATAACGAGATAATTACAATTTCTTGCATTGAAAACTAAATTTGTTATTGATAATAATAATCATTTGCATTAATGTGTGTTTTAGTATTTTTATATCCTTATATTTAAAAAGAAGTACTACAGAATTTGCTTGAAAAAAATCAATGTGAGAGGTGATATACAGATGATGCAGACTCAAATATCAGTAGAGCAAAATTTAGATCATATCGGTCAAAAGAAATTTTCATGTTTTTCTACGAAGAATTATTATCTTGAGGTGAGCGAATTTATTAAAACGTTAAATACACCTGCAGCAAATACCACACTATTGAATGAAGAGATTGCAAAATGCTTTGAAGAGATTAAAAAGCAAGGCCATCAAAATCCAGTTTTAATTGGTGCTATACCTTTTGATATTACAAAGAAAAGTAGCTTAAATTTTTATGCTAATCATAAAAAAATAACACAAGCATCTTCTACGATTAACTCATTAAAAAATCGTAATAACATTGAGATAATTAATAAATCATTACTCATTCAACGACAAAAATTTGAAGGTACAGTACAGCTAGCTTTAGATGCTTTTGAGAAAAAGAAGGTAGAAAAAGTTGTTCTCTCTCAGGCTGTTGAATATGAGTTTAACCGTCATCAAGAGCCTGAAAATCTATTGGCTGCTTTATTAAAACAAAATCCAAATGCTTATAATTTTGTGATTCCAGTCGAACATAATAATTATATCCTAGGTGCAAGCCCTGAACTGCTTTTGTCAAAACAAGGGCGTATTGTAACCAGTAATCCTTTGGCCGGCTCTCGTCCTAAATCTAAAATTTCTGAAAAAAATTTCGTCAGCCAACAAGAATTAAATCATTCCGAGAAAGACCAACATGAACATCGAATTGTGGTTGAAAATATTATTAGAAATTTAGCTACTCATTGTGTAGAGCTTAAGGTTTCTGAATTTCCAGATATTTTAGAAACTTCAACGATGTTGCATTTATCATCAGAATTCCAAGGTGTGCTTAAACAACAGGCTCCCGATGCCTTAAACCTTGCATTAGAATTACATCCAACACCAGCAGTTTGTGGCTCACCAACTCATGTTGCTAAGCAATTTATTTTAGATCATGAAGGTTATGACCGACATTATTACACGGGGTTAGTCGGCTGGATGGATGCGGAGGGTAATGGTGAGTGGGTAGTGACAATTCGATGTGGTCTACTCAGTGAAAATAAAATGCGCTTATATGCTGGTGCGGGGATTGTTGAAGGGTCAGATGCTGAAGCTGAATGGCTGGAAACAGAAGCTAAAATGCAAACCATGTTAAATATTCTAAATACAAAAATTGCTGTGTAATTAGTAAACCTAGGCTGGTTTTATTTTTATAGCCAAAACAATAACTACATATTCCACGGGGCTATGCTAAAAAATTTAATAAAAAAGCCTGCATAAAGCAGGCTTTTTTAATTAAGAGGATTATTCTAAGAATTTAACAGTTACGCCTGAACGTACTTTATTACCTAAATCGTTAGCATCCCAGTTCGTTAAACGGATACAACCGTGTGATGCAGTTTTAGAAATTAAAGACGGGTTTGGTGTACCGTGAATACCAAATGATTTTTTGCTTAAACCAATCCAGATATTACCTACAGGAGCATTTGGACCTGGTGGTAATGAAAGCGGTTTTAAGTTATTGCCTTGTACAAAGTTAGAAGGAGAGTAGCTGTACCAAGGGTTACGTGCTACACCTACTACCTTGTAAGTACCGGTCGGAGATGGCGTATCAGTACTGCCAATTGTTGCAGGAAATGACGCAATCATTTGATTACGGCTGTTAAACAGATACAACTGTTTTGCACCTTTATGCGCAATAATCAAGTGAATATCTTCTGGTAAGTCATTGCGTACATTTGGAACAATGATTTTTTCACCAACTTTTTTGAATGTCGCAGTCGGGTTAATTTTCTTTAAGAAGGCTTCATCAATATGAAACTTCTCGCCCAACATTTCACTTACGCGTGTGTAGTACAAACCTTTCATTTTTGCTTGTAAAGCATAGTCAGAAGGAATTGATTGTGCGTAAGGACCTTTTAAATCGGCATCGGTAATGGTGTATTCAATAAATGCTGGTTTGTTTTGTTTAGCAACAAGCGCATCCCAAGTCTCTTTAGTTAACTCGCCAGTAGGAGATAAACCATTCATTTGCTGGAAAGATGCAATTGCTTTTAATGTATTTTTACCGCTCATGCCATCGATAGCACCCGGTGAAGCATGTGCATTATTAAGCATAACGTGAGCGCGTGCATAAACTGGAAGTTGGCCTTTGCCAATATTTTCATACCACTCAGCGTTGTTTAAGCTATCTAATGTCCATGTAACCGCTGGCGCAGAAGTTGCTGTAGACGCAGTAGCTGTTGTGGTTTTAGCCGTAGCTACTGGCGTTGAAGCGGCAATACCTGAATCAGCATTTTGGTCTTCAGCTTTTTGTAAATTTTGTAATGTTGTTGACGCTCTATTTAGGTCATTTTGTTCTTGTGCAGTAATCTGAGTCTGAGCTTGAGCTTTTACAGTTGAAGCAGCATCTACAGCAAGCGGATCAATCGGATCTTCTACAGGAGCAGATACTTTATTAGGGTTCAGTGGTTGCTCAGTTGTTGACGCAGCCAAAGCAACATTAGCAATAATACAACTTAAACTCATAGCGAGTAATGAGCGAACAAACATGTAATTCAACCTTAAGAATTTTCATATAAGCAATAGGGAAAATCAGATCCTTTAGGCCATAAACTCACCAATCATTCATTCTTATGAATTTAATATTGGCTTATTTGAGACTCGAAGGGATATAAATAAACCCGATGTAACATGCTGCAAGTATTGCAGAAAACGTTTCTTCTTGCAGTAGACTTTTGTGTAAATATGCATTTTTTAGTAGATTGGCAAGTTTTTTATGTGAAATTGAAATTATAAAAACACTCACCTTTTGTTATGATGCTGCCACATGAAAAAGATAGAGATCGGCAATGACGACACTTAAAAATGATCGTTTCTTACGTGCTTTATTACGTGAGCCTGTAGATACCACTCCAATATGGATGATGCGCCAAGCAGGACGTTATTTGCCTGAATATCGGGAAACACGCTCAAAAGCTGGTGACTTTCTATCTTTATGCAAAAATACAGAATTTGCTTGTGAAGTGACTTTACAGCCTTTGCGTCGCTACGATTTAGACGCAGCAATTTTATTTTCAGATATTTTAACTATTCCAGACGCATTAGGACTTGGACTGTATTTTGAAACTGGAGAAGGTCCGAAGTTTCATAAAACGGTACGTACTGAACAAGATGTGGCTAACTTACCTAAGCTTAATGCTAAAGCCGATCTTGATTATGTCATGAACGCAGTAAGTACGATTCGTTCTGCTTTAGGTGGACAAGTTCCACTGATTGGTTTTTCGGGTAGTCCTTGGACACTGGCGACTTATATGGTTGAAGGCGGTTCAAGCAAAGAGTTCCGTTTTACCAAGCAAATGATGTATGCGCAGCCAGAAGTTTTGCATGCGTTGCTCGACCATTTAGCAGATTCAGTCATTGATTACTTAAATGCGCAAATTGATGCAGGCGCTCAGGCAATTCAAATCTTTGATAGTTGGGGTGGGGCTTTAGCACACCGTGAATATGTAGAGTTCTCTCTTAACTATATGAAGAAGATTATCGCGGGCTTACAACGTGAAAAAGATGGACGCCGTATTCCAGTGATTGTGTTCACTAAAGGTGGCGGTCAATGGTTAGAACCAATGATCACGACAGGTGCCGATGCATTAGGGCTGGACTGGACGACACCATTAAATACGGCTCGAACCACGGTGGCAGGTCGTGTTGCCCTACAAGGGAACCTTGACCCGGCTGTTTTATATGGTTCGGCGGCTTCAATTGAAAAAGCTGTAAAAGCAATGTTAGATGATGCTTATGCAAACGGTGAGAAGACCGGTTATGTTGCTAACTTAGGGCACGGTATTACCCAATGGGTAGATCCGGCGCAGCCAAAAATCTTTGTAGATACGGTACATGAATATAGTGCTAAATATCTAGGATAGTTTTTTATGCAATATCTGTTTTTACCTCTTCAATTTATTGGCAAGGCTGTTTCGGCAGCCTTGTTTGGTATTTTGCTTCTCATTGCTTTTGCCCTAACTGCGTCGATGGGAAGCCATGAATATATGGGTTTTTATCGTTATGATTATTTACTCATATATGCACTGATTATTCAGATATGTCTCTTATATTTAAAACTTGAATCATGGGCAGAAGCCAAAGTTATTGCTTTATTTCATGTCATGGCGATGGCCATGGAAATATTCTTGACTCATCCTGCGATTGCTTCATGGCAATATCCGCAGCCTGCGGTATTTAAAATTTTGACTGTGCCTTTATTTGCAGGCTTTATGTACTCTGCCGTAGGTAGTTTTTTTGCACGCTCAATACGTCTACTACAAGTTTCATTTGAAAAACTTCCGAGTTTTGGAAGTATGCTTTTACTGGCATTTTTCTCATATATAAACTTTATGAGTAAATTTTTTGTACCCGATATTCGCTATATTTTATTTGCCATCAGTGTTTTTATTTTTTGGAAAACAAAACTTTATTTCCACTTAAATGAGCATAAATTTAAAATCCCGATGTTGCCTATATTGTTTACACTCGCTTTTCTGATCTGGATTGCTGAAAATATTAGTACCTTTTATAAAATTTGGCTTTATCCAAGTCAGGTAGAGGCTTGGCATATGGTGGGGTGGGGTAAACTTGGATCATGGTATTTATTATTGCTTTTGAGTTTAGTGTTAGTACTTAAAATATTAGGTCATCGAGATAATCAAGGTAATTGGAATTTAAGATAAATTTTTCTTTTACACTTTTTATCATATTATTTATTTTTTAATTGCTAAATGATTGGCTTATCGCTATCTTTAATATCGTGTAATAAGAATTACACATAACAATACATAAGAAACAATCAATAATGATTTTGGAGATATACATCTATGTTAAAAAAATTAGCTTTAGCTGCTTTGTTAGCAGCTGGTTCAAGTGTTGCTATGGCTGATAACGATGTAGGTTGTGGTGTGGGTACGCAAGTATGGGCTGGCCAAAAAGGAGTGGTGCCTAAAATTCTTGCTGCAACAACAAACGGTATTTTTACTAACCAATTATTAGGTATTACTTTCGGTACTTTAGGTTGCCGTCAGGGTGGAACAGTTACAGCACAAGTTGTTACTTTCACAAATGAAAATGCAGAAGCTTTAGCGCGTGACATGGCTGTAGGCCAAGGTGAAAGCCTGAATGTACTTGCTGAGTTAATGCAAATCAAACCACAAGATAAAGACCGTTTCTTCAAAGTTTCAAAAGCAAACTTTGGTGAAATCTATTCAACAAACAACCAAAACACACTTCAAGTATTAGCATCATTACAAAACGTAATGGCTAAAGACGAAGTTTTAAAAGCTTACGTATAAGTTTGAAATTGAAAACCCTGTCATTTGGCAGGGTTTTTCTTATATTTAATGATTAAAATTGATGAGCTTAATGAAATCGGTTGTTTTAATTTTTGCCTCTTTGGCAGTGAATATTGCGTATTCAGCAGAAACAAATCCATCTATTCAAAACTACTGGTCCATTGCAGAACAAAAAAAATTAGACCAAGACATTACATGGCAAAGGCTCATGTATGCCAATAAAAACCAGAAAAGTGAGGTCACTTATGCTGGCTATTTTCTATCAGAAAATGGTAAAAATAATTTAAAAGAAGAACTGAAAGCAGACATCTCGGCATTATTTATACCTACGCAAGATAACCAGTCAATTCGCTGTAAATTTCCGGCACGCAGTCAGTGGCTTATACAGCAATTAGGCATTCAAGAAAATGAATTGCCGCAAGTAAAATGTTCAGAATTTGAAAACTGGATTGGGCAGATTAAGCCTTATAAAGCGACCCTAATTTACGCCACAGATTTTATGGGTAATCCAAGCTCAATGTTTGGCCATACCTTATTGCGTCTAGATCCTAAAGATCAACAGCAGTTAAACCTCGTTTCTTATGCCGTAAACTATGCAGCAACTGTGGCAGGCAATGACAACTGGTCATATGCATGGAAAGGCTTAACCGGGCAATATCCGGGTGAATACTCCCTTATGCCTTACTATCGTAAGGTAAAAGAATATGGTGATTTTGAGAGCCGTGATTTGTGGGAATATGAGTTAAATCTATCTCCAGAAGAAACGCGGTTTTTGGTGAGCCATATTTGGGAAATGCAACATGTAAGCTTCCCTTATTACTTTGTGAGTGATAACTGTGCATATCGGTTATTGGGCTTAGTCGATTTAGTTAAACCTGAATCTCATCTACAAGAAAAGTTTAACTACGCTTCTATTCCAATGGAAACCATTAAAGCGATGCAACAACAGGGACTCACTAAAGCTCCTGTGTATCGACCTGCTTTAGAAACTCAATTATTGGCCCAAGCTCACCAGCATGGCGCATCTTTAGCTAAAGTTGCTCATCAGTTAGCAATGAAGCCAATTAAAGAGTCTTCGGAAACACTTAAATCATTTAGCCCATCAGATCAGGCCAAAATTCTTGAGATGGCTTATGATGATTTATATCTACAGTTTATTGGTCGCAAAGTTGAAGAAAGCTTTGCTCAGCCACAGCTTAGACAGCTTTTAGCACTACGAAGTCAGATTGATTTAGACAAACAGCGCCAAGAACCTAAAAGACCATCAACCGAGCCGACTCAAGGCCATAATGCACGTAATGTCTCGCTAAAACTGGGCGAGGTGCAAGGTGACAAGTTTATCGAGATAGGTCATAGGCAGGCTTATCATGACTTAATAGATCCGCAGGGCGGATACCGTGCCGGTACTCAATTATTATTTTTAAATGGTAATGCACAGTGGCGAGATGATCATTTAAAACTAGAACATCTTGATCTGTTAGAAGTGAACTCTTATAACCCGATTCAACCATTTAAAACTCCGCTGACTTGGGGATTTAACTTAGGCTGGCGTCAGGAAGCGGTTCATGACGGCGTTTATAGTGATGAAAAGCAGCATGGCGTAGCGAGTTTTAATGCTCAGGTTGGTTACAGTCTTGCAGATTATGAGCGCAAACATATTTGCTATGGGCAGGTACAAACTTATGTCCAAGCGGGTTCAAATTTAGATAAAGGCTGGCGTGTGGGAGTAGGGCCGACATTAGGATGTATGAATCAGTGGTTTGAAAAATTTAATACTGTGGTACAAGTTGAGCTGCCATATTGGGAAGACCAAAACCAATGGAACTTACGGCTAAATACACAGTGGCAATATGCCATTAATAGTAATAATGCCATTCGCTTTAATTGGGATTATGAAAAACAAAATCATCTAGATTGGATGAAATCAAGCTTAGGATATGTTTGGTTCTTTTAAAGAATAAGTGCATAAAAAAGAGAAATGAGATTATCCATTTCTCTTTTTGTTTTTGGCTAAAACGGTTATTTCTTTATTGCATTTAAAACTGTATACGCTGCTTTAATGCGCTCTTCATTTGGAATACGTTTATTGGTTAACATGACTAAGCCAATATTTTCTTTAGGAATAAACACCACATACGTTCCGAAACCGTTAGTTGAGCCAGTTTTATGGTACATCTTAACTGAAGGTTCTTTTGAAATAGCAGTCACTTTATTAGGTTTCATCACAATCTGTTCTGAATTACTGTCTAGTAAAGTTTGTAACATTGCCGGATAAGAAAACTCTTCCCAACCGAGTGCCTGATACATGGTATTTACTTGATAGTGACCCTGATGTGTTTCATTAATTGCCCGTTGAATATCTGCCGGATATTTCTGTGGGTTAAGGTTGGCATGAATAAAACTCAACATGTCGGGTAGTGTCGATTTGACGCCGTATGCTGGGGCATCGAGTGGGCCGGGGTTAACTCGAATCGGCTGATTTTCTTGGTTATAGCCAAAAGCATAGTTTTGCATTTGAGTCTTAGGTACATTTACATAGCTATGTTTTAAGCCAAGGGCCGGAAAAATTGTTTTTTCTAAGACTTGATCGAAAGGTTTATTCATAGACAAAGCAACAACTTTTCCAAATAAGCCAATACTTGGATTTGAATATTGTCTGTATTCACCGATTGGGTTTTTAGGTTTCCAGTCTTTGAAAAAAGTTAAAACTTGTTGGTCTGTTTGTACTTCATCTGGGAACTGCAAGGCAAGGTTACCACTTGTATACGTCGCGAGTTGAAGTAAGTTAACTTGGTTAATCGGTGTATTTTTTAGCTCTTTCCAATATTTACCAGGCGTATCGTCAAAAGAGATTTTTCCTTTATTTTTTGCATATCCACCTGCTGTCGCGGTAAATAATTTACTAACAGAACCTAGCTCAAAAATGGTACTGCTATTTACGGCTTTTTTATCTTGAACAGATTGAAGACCATAATACATTTCATACTTTTTATTATTTTGAATAACACCCACAGCCATACCTGGCACATCATATTTTTCTAATAACGGTTTAAAATTTTGATCTACCAGTTTTTTAATTTCTTGGTCTTTTGGTGTATTGTCCGCATAAATTGAGGTACTAAAAATAAAAAGCGGGGATAAAAGTAGACAAGAAATTTTTTTAAATCGCATGATTAGCTCATAAATTATTTAAAAAGAAAGATGCCTACTTTTATAACAAAAATCACCTAATTTAATTGTTATGTTTTATAGGATTGGATTGAAGTTTATCGCGTTCAGCTATAAAAAAAGCCCAACATTGTCGGGCTTTTATTTAGGCAGTAAAAACTATATTAGTAGCTTTCTGGTACTGCACTTAAGAATTCACGGCGCGCTTCTTTATCGGTTTTAAAATCTCCGACAAATGAAACTGTACGGGTGGTAGATTCTTGTTTACCTACACCACGCATCATCATACACATATGTGCTGAATCGATGACTACAGCGACACCGCGAGCACCAGTGACTTCTGCAACAGCTTCAGCGATTTGCTGAGTAAGGTTCTCCTGAATTTGCAAACGACGAGCAAACATCTCGGTAATACGTGCAAATTTAGATAAGCCAAGAACTTTGCCTTCTGGTAAATAGGCAACATGAACACGGCCATAGAATGGGAGAAGATGATGTTCGCAGAGCGAATAAAATTCAATATTCTTCACCAATACCATTTCATGGTTATCTGATGGGAAAACAGCATTATTGGTGACTTCTTCTAAAGTTTTACTATAGCCAGAAGTTAAATATGAAAAAGCTTTAGCCGCACGCACAGGCGTATCTTTAAGGCCGGGACGATTAAGGTCTTCACCGACGGCAGTCAGAATATTTGCGTACGATTGCTGCATTGACATAAGACGTATAAATTTACTCTATTAGACAAGCTCGGCATTGTATCAGAAACATGACCTGATGTTCATAAATCCTCGCACTATATTTATTTTGGTTTTTCCTTACGCTTGATAAAAGATGAATAAATTTCATGTTTTTTATCGTTAATAGTCAAGTGTTTGGACATGAAATGTGCGCTTAATATTGATAAGTTCTAAATGATCGCCTAATGGCATCATATTTGCACAGAAGCATTATTATAAAGCATAAGGATAAAACATGTTAGAACGTCCAATCACCTTCTTTTTCCGTGGTGGTCAGCAGCAAGTAGAAAATATAGTACCCACAATGACGGTTTTACAATTTCTGCGAGAATATACTCAAACTGGTAAGACTAGGGAGACTGGTACAAAAGAGGGATGTGCTGAGGGCGATTGTGGTGCATGTACAGTAGTGATTGGTGAGTTGGTCAATGACAACCTGCAATTACGTAGTGTGAATGCGTGTATTCAGTTTTTACCGACTTTAGATGGTAAAGCCTTATTTACAGTAGAAGACCTTCATAGCTTATTGCCAGTACCAGATGGCACACTTCATCCGGTACAACAAGCGATGGTCGATATGCATGGTTCACAATGCGGTTTTTGTACACCCGGTTTTATCATGTCGTTATGGTCAATGTATGAAAATGAACAACAGTCTCTAAGCAAAGATAAAATCAGTGATTATCTTTCTGGAAACTTATGTCGCTGTACAGGCTATCGCCCTATTTTAGATGCAGCACAAAAAGCTTATGACTATCCACGTGTTGTATTAGAACGTCAAAAAGTAATTGATGTATTAAAAGAGATCAGAACATTACCTGCATTGCATTTGAATGATCAAAAGCAGCAATTTTTTGCACCCAAGACTTTGCAGGATTTTGCTACTTTACGTTTACAGTTGCCACAAGCACGTATTGTTGCAGGTAGCACAGATGTAGGTTTGTGGGTAACAAAGCAGGGCCGTGATTTGGGCGATATGCTTTATATAGGTCAAGTTGAAGAGCTGAAAAAGATTGTAGTCACAGACCATACTTTAACGATTGGGGCAAATGTAAGTTTGAGCGATGCACTCATTAAAATTTCAGATTTTTATCCCGACTTTCAAGAATTACAGCGCCGTTTTGCTTCCATGCCGATTAAAAATGCAGGAACACTAGGTGGAAATATTGCTAATGGTTCGCCTATTGGTGATTCAATGCCGGCATTAATTACGCTAGGTACACGATTGATTTTGCGTGTAGGTGAGCAGACTCGTGAAATTGCTTTGGAAGACTTTTATTTAGACTATCAAAAAACAGCATTACAACTTGGTGAGTTTGTTGAGGCGATTGTTATTCCGCTTCGCGAAGGGCAGACACGTTTTAAATTTGCCAGCTATAAAATTGCCAAACGTTTTGAGCAAGATATTTCTGCGGTATGTGCAGCCATTTCTTGCGAGTTAGATAATGATGATGTCACTCACAATGTAAGAATTGCTTTTGGTGGTATGGCAGCTATTCCCAAACGTGCAAAATATGCAGAAGCCATATTAGAAGGCCAGCAAATTACAGCAGAATTGATCGTTCAGGCGCAGCAGGCATTGTCGCAAGACTATCAGCCTTTAGATGATGGACGTGCTAGCTCGGCATATCGTTTACACGTCGCAAAAAACTGTTTACAGCGTTTTTATGTAGAAAAAATCCTGTCTCAAACACTCACTCGTGTGAATGACCTGATTGCTATGGTGGAGATCTAATATGAATCAAACCATTGACTTAAATATTTCTAAAAAATCAGCTAAAGCAGGCGACTCGATTCCACACGAAAGTGCACATTTACATGTGACGGGGCAGGCAACTTATATTGATGATTTACCCGAGCTTGAAAATACACTGCATTTGGCAGTTGGATTTTCAAGTTGTGCCAAAGGCAAAATCAGTAAGTTTGATTTGGATGCAGTACGTCAGGCCGATGGCGTCCATGCAGTTTTTTCTGCAAAAGATATTGAGGTTGAAAATAATTGGGGGCCAATTGTTAAAGATGATCCAATTTTTGCCGAGGAACAGGTTGAGTTTTATGGACAAGCCTTGTTTGTGGTTGTGGCCGAGAGTTATCAGCAAGCCCGTCAGGCAGTTCGCTTAGCAAAAATTGAGTATGTGCCCGAAACCCCAATTTTAACGATTCAAGATGCGATTAAAAAAGAATCGTGGGTGTTGCCGCCTGTTGAATTTAGCCATGGTGAAGTTGAGCAGGCATTTCAAAACGCAGCACATCAACTTTCAGGTGCTATTGAGCTGGGTGGGCAAGAGCATTTTTATCTTGAAGGGCAAATTTCCTATGCGATTCCACAAGAAAATCAGAGCTTAAAAGTCTATTGCTCGACACAACATCCAACCGAAATGCAGTTACTGATTTGTCATGCATTAGGCATGAATATGCATCAGGTCAGTGTGGAAAGCCGCCGTATGGGTGGTGGTTTTGGTGGTAAAGAGTCACAGTCAGCGCAGTGGGCATGCATTGCATCTTTGGCAGCGAAAAAAACAGGTCGTCCATGTAAATTACGCTTGGATCGTGATGATGACATGAGTGCTACAGGCAAACGTCACGGTTTTGCTTATGAGTGGTCTGTGGCTTTTGATGACAGTGGTGTTTTGCAAGGCTTAAAGGTACAACTGGCTTCAAACTGTGGTTTTTCGGCTGATCTTTCCGGGCCAGTGAATGAACGTGCGATTTGCCATATTGGCAATGCCTATTATCTAAATGCAGTTGAGCTACGTAACTTGCGTTGTAAAACTAATACTGTTTCCAATACGGCATATCGTGGTTTTGGTGGACCGCAAGGTATGTTTGTCATTGAAAATATTATTGATGACATTGCTCGTTATTTAGGTTGCGATCCGGTTGAAATTCGTCGGCGCAATTTCTTTGCCGAGCAGCCCGGTGGGGGACGTGACCGTATGCACTATGGGGCAGAAGTCCGTGATAATGTTGCGCCAAAATTGGTAGCCGAACTATTGCAAAGTAGTGATTACGCGAAGCGTAGACAGACTATTCATGCCTTTAATCAGAACAATGACATCATTAAGCGTGGTATTGCGTTAACCCCATTAATGTTTGGTATTTCATTTAACGCTGTGCATTACAATCAGGCGGGTGCACTGGTCTACGTGTATATGGATGGCACTGTTGCGATTACGCACGGTGGTACAGAAATGGGACAGGGGCTATATACCAAAGTACGTCAGGTTGCTGCACATGAGTTGGGTTTACCCATCGATAGCGTTCGTTTAATTGCAACCGATACTTCTCGTGTGCCCAATACTTCGGCAACTGCAGCATCGAGTGGAGCAGATTTAAATGGTAAAGCTGTTCAAAATGCCTGTATTAAAATTCGTGAGCGTCTGGCAAAACTTGCAGCCGAAATAAGTCAAAGTGAAGCTGACCAAGTCCAGTTTGAAGATAGTATGGTCACAACAGCGAATGGTCATTCATGGACATTTCCTGACTTGGTTCAACGGGCATATATGGCACGTGTACAACTATGGGACAGCGGTTTTTATAAAACGCCAGAAATTCACTATGATCAGGTCAACCATTTGGGGCGTCCATTTTTCTATTATGCCTATGGTGCAGCGGTTAGTGAGGTCGCAATAGATACCTTAACTGGAGAAATGAAAGTATTACGTGCCGACATTTTGCATGACGTCGGGTGGTCAATTAACCCTGCAATTGATATTGGACAAATTGAAGGCGGGTTTGTGCAAGGGATGGGATGGCTCACGACAGAAGAGTTGTATTGGCAGCCGCAGGGGCCACACGCAGGCCGTTTGTTTACCCATGCACCTTCAACTTACAAAATCCCGACCAGTGTGGACATTCCTCATATTTTTAATGTCAAACTGTTTAATAATCAAAACCAGGCAGACACTATCTATCGCTCTAAAGCGGTAGGTGAACCGCCATTTATGTTGGCATTATCGGTTTTCTCTGCAATTCGTCAGGCAGTACAGGCGGCTATTCCAGAAAATGCACCGCTCGTACTCAATGCTCCGGCAACTGCCGAGGAAATTTTACGTGCAATTGCGATTGGACGGGGACAAGCTTTGGCTGCTCGCCCACAGGCTAAAATGTAGAAGATTATGCAAAATTTACAATGGTGGACTGATTTTGTAGCGTGGCAAGCCGATGCATTGCCTATGGTATTAGTCACAGTGGTCCGTGCTGATGGTTCAACACCACGAGAGGTTGGTGCAACGATGTTGTTGCGATTTAATTTGCAACAGCAATGGCAGCAGTCAGATACGATCGGTGGTGGGCATTTAGAGTTTCAGGCGATTGATATTGCTAAAGCAATGTTAAAAGAATCGGAAACTTGCGTGAGGCGTATTGAACGCTTTAACCTCAGTGCCCGGTTGGGGCAGTGTTGTGGCGGAGTGATGTGGTTATTGTTTGAAAAAATATCACCCGCTGAAATTGCGTCGGATTTATCTGGGAGTTTGCCAGCATGGCGAGCTGGAAAGCATATATGGCGTAACGTCTCACATCAATATGCATCCACTTGGCAGACTATGGATATGGAACAACAACCAAGTTTCGAGTTTCATTCTGGCAGCGGTGAAGAATGGCAATTTGGCCAGCAGATTCAATCAAATGCCATGCAAGTGCTGATTTGTGGCGCGGGGTATGTGGGTGAAGCAATTGTCCGTTGTTTATTGCCTATTGGTGTGAGGGTGAAATGGATTGATCCGCGTGATGATATTTTCCCATCCGATTTACTGGAACAGGCGTACTGTATAACAACTGATACCTTAGACGCCGAGATCGAACATTTTGACCGTTCAGGTGCAGTTTTAATTTTAACGCACGATCATCAACTAGATCTGCAACTGTGTTTTACAGCCTTAAAACCTACAGCAAAACCATTTGCTTATGTTGGGATGATTGGCTCAAAAAGTAAAAGGGCCATTTTTGAAAAACGTATGCAGGTGCGAGGTTATACTTCGGAAACATTACAACGTTTGGTTTGTCCGATCGGGATAGACGGGATTTCATCAAAACAACCTGCAATGATTGCCATTGCAGTAGTTGCTCAATTATTACAGGTATTTGATGTAAAAAAATGATCCCAAAGGATCATTTTTTTTGTTCAAATTTTGGATTTTTTTCTGCACGTTTAAGCAGTACGAGAACAGCACCTGTGCCACCTTGGTTTTCAGGGGCACTTACAAATGCCAAAACATCACGATGTTGGCGTAGCCATCCATTGACATAGGTTTTTAAGACCGCTTCTGGGCCTTTACCATGCACAATTTTAATGACATTTTGATTTTCATCTTTTGCCATCTGGATGATTTGTAAAACTGCGTCACGTGCTTGTTCAATGGTACAGCCGTGTAAATCTACAGCTTCAAACCAACGCATCTTGCCTGCTTTTAAGTCTTCAAAAACCTTATGTTGAAGAGTCGCAATGCGATAGCTTAACGTTGCTTGGCTTGCGACCGGATTTAAAGCAGCTTGTGTATCTGATAGCTCGGCATGTTCGGTATCACGACCACCTTCGGCAGCTGCACGTTTCGCCAGAGTTTGTGCATCAACTTTTTTGGCACGTGGGGTTTTTACATCGGCAATATTACTATTGTTGATGGGTTTAACGCCTGCAACAGCCTGCTTAAATAGATGTGTGTCTTCCAATTCTTCAGACTCAGCCTGAGATTTTTTAGACTCAGGCTGATTTGCGATTTTGCTTGAATGAGGATTGGAGATTTGCTTTTTAAATTGCTTCAATAACTTTTGTTGCTCTTTAGAAAGCGATGAATCTTTATTACTCATATATCTTCATTAAACCGTTTGAGGTTGTCCAAAAAGGGCAGTAAAAGCTTGATCTGGACGTGGTTGTTTCATAAAACTTTCACCAACCAAGAAACTGTGAATATCATGCTCTTGCATCATACGTACATCATCTGGTGTCGCAATACCACTTTCAGTGATCAATAAACGTGAGGCCGGAAGTAATTTTTTCAACCGAATAGTAGTATTTAAATCTACATCAAAGGTTTTTAAATTGCGGTTATTCACGCCTAATAGACATTGCTCAGAAAGCTTTAAGGCACGCTCTAACTCTTCTTCGTCATGAACTTCAACCAATACATCAAGTTGATGCTCAAACGCAGTTTTAGACATTTCTTCGAGTTGCTGGTCAGACAAACAAGCAACAATTAATAAAATACAGTCAGCATGCAAAGCACGTGCTTCAACTACATTGTACGGGTCGACCAAAAAGTCTTTACGTAAAGCAGGTAGGGCACAATGATGACGAGCAATCGCAATATTTTCATCTGCACCCTGAAAGAAATCAACATCGGTCAATACCGATAAACATGCTGCTCCAGCTTGTTCATATTGCTGAGCAATTTCGGCAGGGTTAAAGTCTGCGCGAATGATTCCTTTTGATGGAGATGCTTTTTTAATTTCAGCAATCACGCCCGGACGTTTATGTTGTAAAGCATTTGCAAAGCCACGCACCGGAGTCGCTGCTTTTGCAAGTTCTTCTACGTCTTGCAAATTACGTTGTTTTAAACGCGCAGCAAGTTCCTCATGTTTACGGTCAACAATTTTACCTAAAATGGTATTTTGAATATTAATCATGAGAAGTCCTTAATCTGCCTGAGATTGTTTTAATGTTTTAGTAAATTCAGCTAAAACACTCATTTTCTCTAATGCTTGCCCGCCGTAAATAATATCTTGAGCGAATGCAACAGCCTGAGCATAAGTCTTGGTAATGCCCGCTACATAAATACCTGCGCCTGCATTAAGCGCAATCATGTTTGCAGCTTTTTCACCAATATCAGATTTATTTTTGCTTAAAGCATCTTTAATAAGCTTTAGACTCGCCGTTGCATCTGCGACAACCAAACCATTTAATGTTTGTGACTCAATTCCGACATCTTCAGGATTAAGGGTCCATTCCGTAATTTCACCGTCTTTAAGCTCAGCAATAGTTGTCGGAGCTGCAAGACTGATTTCATCAAGACCATCTTTTGAATGGACAACCATGACATGTTCGGCACCAAGTTGTTTCATCACTTCGGCAATTGGGCGGCACAGTTCATCTGAAAACACACCAATCACAAAGCGTTTTACACCAGCCGGGTTGGTCAGTGGGCCGAGTAAATTAAAAATACTTCGAATACCAAGTTCACGACGTGGGCCTGCAGCATATTTCATGGCTTTGTGGTGGTTTGGTGCAAACAAGAAACCTACACCCATTTCACGGATACAGCGTTCGGTTTGTTGCATATCTAAATCAAGATGAATACCTGCTTGTTCAAGTAGGTCTGATGAACCTGATTTACTTGAAACGCCACGATTGCCATGTTTTGCAATGGTCGCACCTGCTGCAGCAATCACAAAGCTAGACGCTGTAGAGACGTTAAATAAATTTTGTCCATCACCGCCAGTTCCCACAATATCAACTAAATGTTTGATATCGCTCACATCGATCTTGATCGCAAATTCACGCATGACACGTGCGGCCGCTGTCATTTCGTCAATGCTTTCACCTTTCATGCGTAGGCCCATCATTAAAGCACCAATTTGTGCTTCGGTTGCCTCACCTTGCATGATGCTGCGCATAATTTCTTCCATTTGAGGCTGAGTCAAATGAATGTTCTTGGTAATGTGGTTGAGCGCCTGTTGGATATTCATAGTCATGATTTACAGCATTAATGATTAAAATTTTTAGGTGAAGTTGATCGAGTGCGGGAGGTTCGGCCTATTGCGTTCCATGATTCACTAGCTAGGGGGCTATGTTAGCAGAAAATAACCAAAGATTTTTGCTGTTCGATAAGAGTTTTAAAAATTTTGCTCAGTTAGGGTATGGGGTTGAGTCATAAACAGAATTTATTTATTGAAAAAGGTTTTAGTTTATTGTGAGTTTTTATGATAAATAATTAACCATTTGGTATATCTTAAACATCAATATATCTAGAAAAAATGTGTATAAATCAACCAAATAAAAGTGGATATAGTAGGGCGATCTTTATTTTGTCTATTAATAAATATGTATTTAAATAACTTGAAATATGTAGGGGCTTTAAAAAATAAGCGCTCATTTATTTTTGTATTTGTTGTACTGTTTCATCCATTAAAAAGCTATGCGCAAGAAACCGTAGAGCAAACACAAAACCAAGCTAAACCAGATAAAGTAGTCCGTGTTGCAGTAACAGGATCTCGAATTTCAAAAGCACAAAAAGATGGCCCGACTAGTGTGACCGTCATTACCGCAGCCGATATTGAAAAACAAGGTTTTAGTAACGCATTTGATGCACTCAATAACCTGACGCAAAACACTGGTTTTGTGCAAGGTGCCGATTATGGAAATACTTTTACACCTGCGGCTAATGCCATTAGCTTACGAGGCTTAGGACCTAATCATACTTTAACTTTAATTAATGGACATCGGGTTGCAGACTATCCTGTACCGTACGACGGTTCTGTCAATTTTGTAAATTTAGCCAATATTCCAACTGCTATTATTGACCGTATTGAAATATTAAACGGTGGCGCTTCTGCAATTTATGGTTCAGATGCAATTGCAGGCGTGGTAAATATTATTCTAAAAAAGAAAACAGATGGCACACAATTTAATATTAAGGCAGGTGGAACCAAAGAAGGTGGTGAAAATTTACGTTTACAACTAAGTGGTAGTAAAACTTTAGACAAGCTTAGTCTCGTTTATGGGGTTGAACTCAGCGGCCGTGAACCGATATGGGCAGCCGATCGAGATTTTATGAAGAGCCGAACTCGTTTAGGAGAAAAACCAGACACGATTGTGGGTCGTAAAAATGCTGATACTGGTAAATATCTTTCAATTGGTGGGTGTCAAGCCTTTAATGGTTTATTTAACGGATCAGTCAATAATATTGGACAAGCAGGGGCGGACAATTGTGCCAGTGGCTTGGCTCGACCGACTTATTGGACTGTTCAAACTCAAAATCGCAGTCAAAATGGTTATCTCGGTTTAGATTATGAGTTAAATGATAAAACTCAATTATTTGCCGATTTTTTAATTGGGGCAAATCAAATTGAAAACAATACCCGTAGTCCGATATGGACTTCTCTTGGGGCATCAAGTGGTTATTTCCTAAATCAAGATTCGGGAAATTATGAAATTTGGAATCGCCGCTTTGCGCCTGAAGAGTTAGGCGGGGTAGAACGCATAAATAAAAAGTGGAAAGAACTTTCTTCGAACTTAAACTTCGGAATTCGAGGGGATATTGGAGAAACGAGCTGGAGTTATGAAGCAGCTTATAATGGTTCCATTTATACCAGTCAGCTACGCCGCCAAGGTTTATTACGTTCGAATGTTGATGAGTACTTCTTAGGTCAGCAACTTGGTACAGATGCAGATGGTATTCCTATTTATTCACCTCATTTAGATCGTTTAAGTCGACCACTAACAGCAAGTGAATTTGAAAGCATTTCGGGCACAACAAAAGAAAAAGATAAGTCGTGGGCGCAAAGTTTAACCCTAAGTGCGAATGGTGACGTATTTAAGCTACCTGCAGGAACTGCCAAACTTGCGGCTGTGGCTGAAATTGGGCGTCAAGGCTTTTCGATTAAGCCAGATCAGGCAGTTGAAAATGGTGAGTTTTATAATACGAGTTCTAGTGGAGAATATAGTGGTACTCGTACACGCCAAGCACTTGGTGCAGAATTATTCTTACCTTTAGCAAAACCGTTAAATTTAACCTTGTCCGGACGTTATGACCGTTATGCTTTGTCAGATAACAGTATTGATAAGCTAACTTTCGGTTCAGGCCTCGAGTTTAGACCACATCCGACTTTGTTGGTGCGTGGTAACTATGCGACTAGTTTTCGTGCACCAGATATGAACTATCTGTTCTTAAATAAGCAAAAAGGTTATTTCGCAAGTACGACTGACTATTTACGTTGTAGCCAAACGGGACAACCTTTAGATAAATGTAGCTTTAAAGATTACGCACCTGGGGCGAACTACACTTTAACCGGAAACAAAGAGCTGAAACCTGAAGAGGGTAAATCTTATGGTGCAGGATTTGTTTGGTCGCCAACCAATAAATTTGATATCAGCATCGATTACTGGGATATCAAAATTGATAATCTTGTGACCAACTTAAGTGCGGACAAAATTCTACGTTTGGAAGCAGATTGTCGTTTAGGCAACCAAGATATTAACTCTGCAGCCTGTATTGATGCATTAGCACGTGTAGAGCGTAACCCTGCAAATGCAGTTGTCGACCCGAATGTGATTAAAAATATTAATATCGTTCCGATTAATGCAGCATCAGACCATACCCGCGGGATTGATTTCACTAGCAGATGGCGCTGGAAAACAGACAGCTTTGGTAACTTTCTCTGGACGGTAAATTATAGTCGTGTACTAGAACATGAATATCAACAATCAAAAGATGGCCAGAAAGATGACTACTTAAAAGATTTAAGTATTCCGGATTGGCGTGACCGTTTTAATACCAGTCTCAGCTGGAGCTTTGGTGATTGGGCATCAACAGTATTGGTTAATCGTTACGGCAAAATTCCAAACGGCGACCAGACTGCCTATTTAAGCCCAACGTATTTGGTGAACTGGAGTGGTACTTATGAAATCTCTCCAAAAGCTTCTGCTTCAATCATTATCAATAACCTGTTTGACAAAGTGAAACGAGATGACACGGGTGGTTGGCCGTATTATCCGATAGGATCATATTCACCATTCGGCCGTCAAGGTTGGTTGGAGTTTAACTATAAATTCTAAGAATGATGTATGGATGCAGCGAAGTGGTACAGCATTTGCTGCATCTTTTTATTTAAAACTACAGAGGATAAAACCCCTTATGCTGGTCAAGCCTTCATTTAAAAAAAGATTGTTACTTACAACATTATTATCTTTATCGGCTACACAGATTTTTGCATCTAATAACAGTGAACAAATCCCGATTGGTAAATTACCTGAGTGGGTCGTACCCGAATCTTATGATTTAGATTTTAAGATTGATCCCGCACAAAAAGGCTATACCGGTAAAACTACGATTCATTTAAAGCTGGCTCAAGCCACAGATCACATCTGGATTCATGGTAAATCTTTGACGGTGAAAGATGTGAATATCACATCGGCAGAGGGTACTAAAACCAAGGCAAAATATGAGCAAGCTTCTGAAGTAGATGGGGTAAGTAAAATTAAATTTGCCAAAACCTTGCCCGCAGGACAGTATCAACTTGTTCTAGATTTTAATGCAGCGTATGACCAGCAGCTCGATGGTATTTATAAAATCGAGTTTGAGGGTAAACCTTATGTGATGACGCAAATGGAAGCAATTAGTGCACGCCAG
Organism: Acinetobacter sp. OYA S30; assembly: GCF_033599315.1. Lineage (NCBI taxonomy): Bacteria > Pseudomonadati > Pseudomonadota > Gammaproteobacteria > Moraxellales > Moraxellaceae > Acinetobacter > Acinetobacter sp. OYA S30. The sequence continues at coordinate 12,570 of NZ_JAWVAV010000022.1, read as the reverse complement.
TCATTTCCGTCATTTGATGAGCCACGTTTTAAAACGCCGTTTAATATTCGTTTGACGATTCCAAGCAAATATTCAGGGTTTGCCAATACCCAACAAACGTCGGAGCAAGCAGAGAAGTCGGGTTGGAAAACACTCAGTTTTGCACAAACCAAACCACTACCAACATATTTACTTGCATTGGCTGTCGGGCCGTGGCAATTACAAAAAGGACCTGATATTGGAGCAACTTCATGGCGTAAGCAGCCGATCCAGTTACGTGGTATTGCGCCCGATGCTAAAGCTGAAAAAATGCAGCATGCTTTATCTGAAACGCCAGCCATTTTAAAAACTTTAGAAGATTATTTTGCCTTTGGTTATCCATTTGACAAGCTCGACTTACTTGCAGCACCAGACTTTGCTGCTGGGGCAATGGAGAACCCGGGGTTAATTACTTTTAGAGACTATCTAATGTTGTTAGATAAGGACTCACCAGTATCTTTTGTACAGAATTCATTTAATGTCAATGCACATGAGCTTGCACATCAATGGTTCGGTGATGTCGTCACGATGCCGTGGTGGGATGATTTGTGGCTAAATGAATCCTTTGCCACATGGATGCAAAGTAAAATCACCCAAAAATTACATCCCGAATTTAATGCTGATCTAGAACGTATTGCAGACACCGCAGATGCGATGAAAAGTGACAGCTTAGTAAGTGTGCGCCGTATTCGCCAGCCTATTTTAAGCAATGCCGATATTCAAACGGCTTTTGATGGCATCACTTATCAAAAAGGTGCAGCTGTTTTAAATATGTTTGAAAACTATTTAGGTGAAGAAAAATTCAAACAAGGGGTGCGCAATTATATTAATAAGCACCAATATGGTAATGCGACAGCTAATGATTTAATTAGCGCTTTAGCAGAGCAATCTGGACAAGGTGAGCACTTTACTAGAGCGATGAAAAGTTTTCTTGATCAACCAGGTGTGCCTTTAATTAACACCGCATTACAGCAAGAAGGCAATAAAGTCTTTTTAAATGTGAAGCAAAGCCGTTACTTACCTGTAGGCTCAAAAGGTGATGCAAGAAGCCTCTGGGGTGTACCATTATGTGTACGTTATGAAGTTCCAAATGCAGGTAGTAAAGTGCAATGTGAATTGGTAGACCAAGCAGAAGCCAAAATTGAACTCAAAGGTGCCAGCCTTGGCAGTTGGTATATACCAAATGCAGATGCGGCGGGATACTACCAATTTAGTTTGCCACAGAAAGAATTTACTCGTCTGACTGCTGCTACAGAAAAGCTTTCTAACACTGAACAGTTGGCTTATGCCTATGCAATTTCAGCTGCATTTAACCACGGTGATATTAATTTGTTGGCTGTCGTAGATGCTGCGAAGAAATTTGCCAATTCAAATAGCCGACAAATTAGTACAGCGCTGTTTTCCCAGTTAAGTACCATTCATCGCCATGTATTGAAAACAGAAGCTGAACGTGAACATTTTAGAAAAGTTTTGGCAAATTTATATTTACCTAAATTAAATCAGTTGGGTTATGTCAGCAAAACAGGTGAATCAGCTGAAGACAGTTTATGGCGTAGTGAGTTGGTTAGATTTCTTGCTCTAGATATTCAAGTTCCTGAAGTTCGTACCCAACTGTTAAAACAGTCAGATGTTCTATTTGCCCAAAAGCAGCTTAATTTTGCGCAAGTAACACCTGAATTATTGCCAACCATTTTAGCTGTACGTGTACAAGAAAAAGGTCAACCAGCTTTTGACCGATTGTCTGGAGAGTTACAACGCGTGACTCAACCAACACAACGTCTTGCGATTCTTACAGCCCTAGGTTCAGCAAATCAAGAAGCAACACGCCAACAAGCACGTCAGTTGATTTTAAATCCGCGGGTTAAAGTAGGTGAAGTTCGTACCGTGGTCAACTCCATCAATAATTATGGAGATGAACAAGGTGGCTTATGGTCTTGGTTTAAGGTAAATCATGACGCCGTGTTTGATCGTTTAGGTAAATCTTCGGCTGGGCGTTTCCCTGCAATGTTTAGTGGGGCAGCATGTACCCAACAACAAGCGGCACAGTTAAATGACTTTTTTGCACCACGAACTAAAGAGTTGGTTGGGGTAGAAAGAGGATTGAAACAAACCAAAGAACGTATTCAACTCTGCGAATCGCTGGTAGCAAAACAAGATGGGTCAATTGTGCAACAGTTAAAGTTGTAATTGATTCAGCCATAAAAAAGCCAACTGATCGTAGTTGGCTTTTTTATTAAGGGTTCTTATCAAATTACTTTTAAAACAATCTATTGACGGCTGACTTATGCGTAGATGTCTAAAAAGTTTTTAAAGATTTGATGGCCATGTTGGCTCAAAATAGATTCCGGATGGAATTGCACGCCTTCAACAGGAAGTGTCTTATGTTTAACGCCCATGATTTCTTCCATTGAGCCATCTGCTTCATTGGTCCAGCACGTTACTTCAAGACAGTCAGGTAGGGTTTCCTGATCAATCACTAATGAATGATAACGAGTTGCCGAGAATGGGCTAGGAAGATTACTGAAAATACCTTTATTGCTATGGTACATGTCAGATAAACGTCCGTGCATCACCGTTTTGGCTCTTACAATTTTCCCGCCAAAAGCTTGCCCAATACTTTGATGGCCTAAACACACCCCAAGCAAAGGAATTTTTCCGGCAAAATGATTAATTGCAGGAATTGAAATACCTGCCTCGCTTGGAGAGCAAGGGCCAGGACCAATCACAAGATATTTTGGTTGCCATCGTTCAATATCCTCTAATGTGACTTGATCATTGCGAACTACTTTTACTTCCTGATTCAACTCGCCAAAGTATTGAACGATGTTGTAGGTAAAAGAGTCGTAATTGTCGATCATTAGAAGCATGATGAACTTAACCTCATGATAATTAAAATATATTTAATAAGTGACTAAAAAAGTTACCCATATTGATACCCGTTTTCAGAAAAGACTTTTTAGGTTTGAAAAATAAGAAGCCGTTTTCTAATGGGCTAATATAGCAAAAAAAGAAGTAACCAGTTTAACTATTTCATTCGTTAGAAATTTGCAGAAAAAACGGCTTTAAGAAGTGAGGCTTTTTGAAATTATAGATAAGTACAAATAAGGCAGAATAAGCTTCTATTATAAATAAAAAAACTATTCTGCCTTGGTCATACAAGAAGATTAAATCTTACGTGTGTTATAAATCAACCAATCTAAAACATCGCCAGATAAATGTTCAGCCAGTCTTTCTTGAACAGTTTGATGATAACCATTTAACCAGTCTTTCTCTTCATCCGTTAGCATGTCAACGACAATACAATCTAAATGAATGGGGCAAAGGGTCAGCGTTTCAAACTCTAAGAAATCGCCGTAGGTTTTCTCAAACCCTGAGTGAAGTCTGTTTGCAACCAGATTTTCAATACGAATACCGTATTGTCCTTCATGGTATAAGCCCGGCTCGTTGGAAAGGATCATACCTTCACGCAACTTACTATAGGCATGAATAGGCGCGTAATAAGAAAGAACTTGTGGTCCTTCATGCACGTTAAGCGCAAAGCCTACTCCATGACCTGTGCCATGGCGATAATCTAAACCATATTGCCATAACGTATGGCGACAAATTGAATCGAGTAGAGGAGCCGCTAAACCTTCCGGATAAATCGTTTTTGCCAAAGCAATATGACATTTTAAAACCAGAGTATAGTCACGTTTTTGTTGTTCTGTTGGTGTGCCGACGGGAACAACACGAGTAATGTCAGTAGTGCCGTCTACGTATTGTCCACCAGAGTCAATCAGTAATAGGCCATCGCCTTCAATGAATGAGTAATGTTCTTCAGTTGCACGGTAGTGAGGTAGAGCACCATTGGCATTAAAGCCGGCAATTGTTGAAAAACTCGGCCCTATAAATCCATCTTGTTGAACACGGAAAGCCGTAATCTTTTCATCAATGGTGAGTTCTGAAATGCGTTGACCTTGATGAAGTGCTTTTTCTAACCAGTTGAAGAAATGGCAAAGGGCAACACCATCTTTCACCATGGCATGACGGATATGAGTAATTTCGCTTTCATGTTTACGCGATTTAAAAAGTGTACTTGGGTTGATGTCGTAGACAACCTGAATATCTGTTGCGATGGCTTGTTCATGAAAAATCGAGACTTTGGCTGGATCTAAAAGTACTGAGGCATCAGAAATATTCGATAAAAACTTAGCTGTATCTTCGTAGTCACGAATCTCAATGCCATCAGCTTTAAAAGCCTGTTGGGTGGTTAAATCAACTTTGTTGCTATCAATGAATAAAACAGCCTGTTGAGCACTGATATATAAATGCGAAAGGAATATAGGGTTGTATTCTACATCTTGTCCACGTGCATTTAAGACCCAAGCAATATCATCTAAAGATGAAATGAAATGTCCTTCAATCGCTTTAGTTTTTAATGTTTCGCGTATTGCCTGAATTTTTTCTTTACGAGATAGGGCATTTAACCCTTCAGGCATTAAATGAATCTGCTCTAAAGGAAGTTCTGGACGATTAGACCAGATCGAATCAATTAAATCTTGCTGTGTTTCAAGCTTAAAGCCACGTTGCTTTGCTGTATTTTCCAACGCTTTAAATTGCTGGATTGAAAGTGTTTGCCCATTTACTGAAATAACCGAACCAGCCGGTAGATTTTTCTCAATCCATGCGAGATGGGTAGAAGATTCATCACTGGTCAGTTTTTGTAATTGAAAGCCAGTTCCAGCGAGTTGTTGTTCGGCTTGTACCCAATAGCGCCCATCGGCCCAGAGTCCTGCAAAGTTTTGGGTCACAACTAAAGTGCCAACAGAGCCACTAAAACCGCTTAACCACTGCCTTGCTTTCCAATAGTCTGGTAAATATTCAGACATATGGGGGTCTGCACTCATAACAACCAAAGCATCAATACTTTGATTGGTCATGAGTTCTCGAAGTTTCGCTAGTTTTTCTGGAACAGTTAAGTCGTTCATATCGTTTCCAAATCAGGTTGAACTTTGTTGGTACTTTTGTCCATTAATTTATTCATTGGTTTCTTTAATAAAAATAACACGATTGCGCCAATAACCAAGGCTAATACACAGCGCATAAATAGGCTAGGTAAATGATTAATACCATCTGCCGAGACTTGCCCGCCAATTAAACCTGCCATGAGGTTGCCAAGGGCTGTACCTGTAAACCATAAACCCATAATTTGACTACGTATGACATCAGGTGCAAGTTTGGTCATGGTTGATAAGCCAATTGGGCTTAAGCAAAGTTCACCTATGGTAAGAAGAAATAAAGTACCGACTAACCAAAATGGTGAAACTACTCCACCATGAATAGCAAAATGACTGGCTAGAGACATAAGTAAAAAGCCACCTGCGGCGAATAACAACGCAATAATAAATTTGCTGATATAGCTTGGATCTTTATTCGCTTTACCTAGCTTCGCCCATAGCCAAGCTGCAACTGGAGCAAAGATAATAATAAAAAGAGCATTGATTGATTCAAACCATACAGTGGGAATCTCAAATCCGAAAACAATACGGTCCGTATAATCTTGCGCAAATAAAGTAAAAGTTGTGGGTTTTTGTTCGAAAGCTGACCAGAATAGGGCAGAGGCTGCTAATAAAACGAAGCAAATAATTATTTTAAATTTTTCATGTTGCTCTAAATTCAGGAAAAGAAGTAAATATGCAAAATAAGCAATAATCCCAATGCTAATACCTACGGTTAAATAGGTCGCGACAGCCACGGGATTGATGTGAATGATACCAAGGAAGGTTAGCGCAATAACGACTGCAACTGCGAATAAAAAGCTAAATACAATTTTAGGCGCATTTTTATTTTCTACGACAGGTTTGCTACAGCTATTGGCTTCTTGGCGTAGCTCATTAAAAGTTTGGAGCTGAGGCATTGCCATAAAACGGAAAATTAATAAAGCAATTAACATCCCAATGCCACCAATACCAAAACCTAAATGCCAGCCATGGTCTTTCGCCAAAAGCCCTGTAATAAGTGGGGCAATAAATGATCCCATGTTAATTCCCATATAGAAAATGGAAAAACCTGCATCACGTCTTGAATCATTGGCTTTATATAGTGTTCCCACAATCACGGAAATACATGTTTTAAATAACCCTGTACCTAAAACAATCAGTACTAAACCTAAGTAAAAGAAAGACTGATCAAATACAGACGTAAGGGCAATTGATAAGTGGCCTAAGGCAATAATAATTGAACCGTACCAGACAGCACGTGCTTGGCCTAACCAGTTATCAGCAACCCATCCCCCAAAAACGGTCATTAAATACATGGAGCCTGCAAATAATCCAACAATCGCTGCGGCAGTGGGTCGATCAAGTGCTAGACCGCCGTCATTGACCATCGCAATCATATAAAGAACGAGTAAGGGCCGGATTCCATAATAAGAAAATCTTTCCCAAAGCTCTGTAAAAAATAGCGTTTGTAAGGGTTTAGGATGGCCGAAAAAAGCTTTATCCGATTGTTCAAAGTCATATTTCATTATTCAAATCCTTGAATGCTTTTAAGTTTTTTATAAACATAACTTTTGGTTTGTTTATTTATAACAAAAATTTATGCATATAGTTTTTAGTTTTTTTTAATAATAAAAGCAAGTTTGGCCTGTATAAAAAAAGTGAATGGAAAAGAACATGAATAGTAAAATTTATTTTTTGCTGAGTAATGTGAGATCTACTATATGTGGTCTTATTAACTGCTTAGATAGCGACTAAATAGTGCGTTTATTTAGAGAAATTCATAAAAATGAAAAATAATTATTAGATTTTAACTAAAGCAGAAGGCATTTAACTGATGGTTTAAGTCATAAATTTAAGTTGCTGAAATAAACCAAAGGAACTCATTGGGGAAGATCGATGTCAAAGGAGTGATTATTTTCAAGTAATCAGATAAGAATCTCAGCATTATATATAAGAAAGTATTATGATCATGGACGACTGTTAGAAATTGATGCAGCGGTTTATATCAGTGCAACAATTTTGCACTAAATTAGGGCAATAATGAGCTATTTAAATATGCCATAATTTGAAAATGTGTGAATATGGTGCATTTACACAAGCAAACAGTATAATGGGTTCAAGACAAGGGGCCTAAAGCATGAATACTTATAAGTAATTCAATGTTTTAGGTAAGTCTTATAAAGTTGGTATGAGAATTGCTTAATAAATACCAGCAACTAACACGCACTCAACAAGTGCAACAAAATTTCATTGGAGCAAAATGAGCATGGCGAACAAGGTCCTTCAACTCATACAAGAAAGTGGCGCAAAATGGGTCGATTTTCGCTTTACTGATACTAAGGGTAAAGAACAGCACGTAACTTACCCAGCTGATTCTATTGATGAAGATACTTTTGAAGACGGTAAAATGTTCGATGGTTCTTCAATCGCTGGTTGGAAAGGTATTGAAGCATCTGACATGATTTTACGTCCGGATGCAGAAACTGGTTTCATCGACCCGTTCTTTGCTGAGCCAACAGTAGTTGTGACTTGTGACGTTATTGAACCTTCAACTGGTCAAGGTTATGAACGTGACCCACGTTCGATTGCTCGCCGTGCAGAAGAATACTTAAAATCTACAGGTATCGGTGATACTGCATTCTTTGGTCCAGAGCCAGAATTCTTTGTATTTGACGAAGTGAAATGGGACATCGATATGTCTGGCGCTCGTCATACATTAATCGCTGAAGAAGCTGCTTGGTCTACTGGTAAAGATTATGAGTCTGGTAACTCAGGTCACCGTCCACGTGTTAAAGGTGGTTACTTCCCAGTTCCTCCAGTTGACTCTGCACAAGATATGCGTGCAGAAATGTGTGCAAAAATTGAAGACATCATGGGCCCAGGTCGTGTAGAAGTACACCACCACGAAGTTGCTTCTTGCCAATTAGAAATTGGTGTGAGCTTCAATACGCTTGTACGTAAAGCTGACGAAGTTCAACAGTTCAAATATGCTGTTTGGAACGTTGCACATCAATATGCAAAAACAGCTACGTTTATGCCTAAACCAATGGTAGGTGATAACGGTTCTGGTATGCACGTTCACATGTCTATCTCTAAAGATGGTAAGAACTTGTTTGCTGGTGATGAATATGCAGGCCTTTCAGAAATGGCGTTGTACTTCATCGGTGGTATCATCAAGCACGCTCGTGCATTGAATGCAATCACAAACCCATCTACAAACTCATACAAGCGTTTGGTTCCTCACTTCGAAGCACCAATTATGCTTGCTTACTCAGCGCGTAACCGTTCTGCATCTATCCGTATTCCTTACGTTTCTAACCCTAAAGGTAAACGTATCGAAGCTCGTTTCCCAGACCCAATGATGAACCCGTACTTAGGTTTCGCTGCGTTGTTAATGGCTGGTATCGACGGTATCCAAAACAAGATCCATCCGGGCGAAGCTGCTGATAAGAACTTGTATGATCTTCCTCCAGAAGAAGAAGCAAAAATCCCAACAGTTGCTCATAGCCTAGATATGGCTCTTGAAGCACTTCAAGCAGATCACGAATTCTTGTTAAAAGGCGGCGTGTTCACTAAAGAAATGCTTGATGCATACATCGAACTTAAAACTGAAGATGTACGTCGTCTTAACACGACTACTCACCCAGTTGAATTCGATATGTACTATAGCCTGTAATACATACTTCATAAAAAAGCCTGCTTATGCAGGCTTTTTTATTGCTTGGAATGTTGATTGAATTCTCTACATTTTTTATCAAAAAATTGGGGTAAACTAGGTGCGAGTTTTCATGTGAGCAGATTATGCGTAAACGACAACCAGTACTTAAGCAGGAAAAGACTTTAAATCCTGAATTGAAAACATGGTTGTATGCGTCTGGTTCTCTGACACAACAACTCACTGAGCTGGGTGGTGGGAAGTTCAGCGTAAAGCCTTTCAAAGAACATTTCCAGCGTTTAACTTTTGCCGACAGTCAATGGATGAACATGCCCCATACCCACACTTCTTGGGTAAGGGAAACCTATTTATATGGCAGTGATGTAGAGCCGTGGGTGAAAGCAAAAAGTATTTTTCCCATTCAAAGTTTACAAAAAAAAGCCCGTATATTTCAGCATATTGGTTCTAAGCCAATAGGTCTTTTTTTATTTCAAAGAACAACACCACTTTGTGATCGCCGGGTTATTCGTTTACCAGAAGGCTGGACGCGACAAAGTTGCTATACTTGGCATGGATGTAAATTTATTGTTCAAGAAACATTCTTACCGGCTTTTGAAGCTTTTTTATATCAGCAGCACGACAAGGAATTACTATGACGACCGCAACAGGTACAACATGGCGTCAGCGTTTAGAAGCTTATTATTATCTATGCCGATTTGATAAGCCAATTGGTACAGAACTTGTGTTTTGGCCAACCATGTGGGCACTTTGGGTTGCATCAAAAGGAATACCGAATTTAGGTATTTTATTCGTCATGATTTTAGGCGTCATTTTTATGCGCGCTGCTGGATGTGCCATTAATGACTTTGCTGATCGTAAAGTAGATGGTCATGTAGAGCGTACAAAAACACGTCCGTTAGCAACAGGGGTTATTCGAGCCAGAGAAGCAGTATATGTATTCTTGGGTCTTGTTTTAGCAAGTGCATGTTTGTTGTTCTTTTTACCCATAGAAACTTTCTACTGGTCATTTGGAGCATTATTTTTAGCTTTCATTTATCCATTTATGAAACGCTATACCAACTTACCGCAAGTTTTTTTAGGAGCAGCATTTTCATGGTCAATTCCAATGGCCTTTACTGCGGTAGGTAAAACTCCGGATCTGACTTGCTGGTTGCTGTATTTTGGTAATTTGGCTTGGACAGTGGCTTATGACACTCAATATGCAATTACAGATCGCGAATATGATTTAAAGATTGGTGTGAAATCTACAGCTATTCTTTTTGGTCGATATGACATCCAGATTATTGCGCTTTTACAAGCAATAAGTCTTGTTTTGATTGGTACAGCGCTATATTTAGAAAATATCTTATTTCCTTGGGCCATTATTGCTTTAGTTGTAGTGGCATTTGATTTTATATATCAAACAATTAAAACCAAAGACCGCAACCCTCAGGTATGTTTTTGGGCATTCCGTCACAATCGTTGGGTTGGATTAATCATTTTTCTAGGAATATTTTTAAATTTCATATAGTAAAAATGACCGTGAGGTTGAAAAGTGTTCTATGCAGAGCACTTTTTTTATGTCTTAATATTTGTGCATGAAAAATATGCGGAATAAATAACACATAAAAAGGATATTCTATGAAACGGTCAAAAATTGCTTTAGCTATAACATTATCAATTTCAGCATTATTTCTTACGGCATGTAATGACGATGATGATGACTACACAGGGATAGACACAAATAAAGCTTATGTCTCAGAAAGTAATTACGCAATTGATAAAGTTGATAATGCTTCATCAATTAAAGTAATGACTTATAACATGGCAAATGTTCAAGGAAAAACAGCAACTGCTACAGCAATGGTATTGTTTCCAAAAGCAACACAACCGAAAGATGGTTATCGTGTAATAGTATGGGAACACGGAACTGTTGGGGTGGGTGATGGTTGTGCTCCAAGCAAAAATGCTATTAATCCGCGGTTTAAAATCCTTGCTGAGTCTTTATTAGCAGCAGGTTATGTGATTGTGGCACCAGATTATGAGGGTTTAGGCACCCCAGGGGTACATCCGTACTTAAACTTATCTAGCGAAGCAAAATCAGCATTAGCTGCAGTTAAAGCAGTAAAAGAGCATTATGGTGCTCAGTTAAAAGGTGATTGGATGTCGATTGGTCAGTCTCAAGGTGGCCATGCATCATTGGGGACTGCTGAATTTGCCAATACGGATGCGAGTTATAAAGGTGCGGTAGCCGGAGCACCTGCTTCAAGTTTGGGAACAATCATTCAAATTTATATTGATCCTGAAATGAATCAAGACAGTAATTTTGCAGTTAGTAAGCTAGATCAGGCAATTAGAGCGCGTAGACAGATTGATGCAGCGATTGCTGCAGGTCAAATGTCTCCAAATGATCCACTAGCACTTGCTGTACCTACAATTGATAAAACCGCAGAAGGATATGCCGAATTATTAGCATATGCAGCATTCGCTAGTGCGGGAATTAAAGCACAGCAACCAGACTATGACTTGAAGGCAATTTTTACATCGGGAGCAGCTGACATTGCAGAATTGGCCTATGGTCGTACTGGTGATGATGGTGCTTGTTTAAGTTATCCTGCGCCTGATACTGCAAACGGCCTGCAAGAGAAATTTAAAGCGGGAATATTAGCTTTCTTGGCTGACCCTACACATCAAATTACTCAGTACGGTATCGATCTGAATAAATTTAAGACAGATCAAGTTGTTCAAAACTTTTTGAAAGCGACTCAACCTGCGACGAATGCTACAGCCGAGAAAGTTATTAAAACACCAGTATTTATTATTCAGGGCGAAAAAGATCAAGCGGTATTGCCTGTGGTGACGCAAGGCTTATTTGCCAATATGAAAGCGAATGCTTTGAAGTTTTTCCCTCAAGCAGGCTACGATCAAGGTTATAAGCTAACCATTGTACCGAATGCGACCCATACTCAAGCAATCGTATGTCAAAATGCCAATGCTGTAGATTTCATTCAAGCTAAAATGTCAGCGGGTACAGGTATTGTGTTAACTGATGCGCAGAAAGATGCCAGCCAAAGCCCTCACTGTACAGGTAAATTTTAAGATCTATTTACTTGATTAAAATTAGTTTTAAAAAGAGTCTCTTTATAGAGGCTCTTTTTGTTATATTGTTACGCATTCTGAAATCGATATTATTTGAGTTTGAAGAACTTATGAGCCAGCAATCTGTTGAAAAAAAATCTGTTCCTTGGTTATTAATGGGATTAGGTTTACTTATTCCTTTTCTGATTATTGGAATACTTTTTTTGGCTGCAAAAAGTGATGCTCAGAATAAGAAACAATATGAACAGCAGCGTTTAGAAATGGAAAAAAGAATAGCTGAGAAAGAAGCTGCCAATTCTGACAAGAAATAACAGTAGTTTTTAATAAATATCTTTTTGTAGCTGGCGTACACTCGGGATGTTTGTATAGCGTCTTACGATATAACCTGCCTCTATGAGCATTTGATCACGAAGACGATCTTCTTCTACTTTCTCAAGGTGAGTAGGGTCATCTAGCTCAATAATGGCTATTACTTCCATGTTTTCATCAAGCAAAACAAAATCAGTGACTTTACGGTTGAACTGACTACGAATCTTATAATCATTACTGGTTATTAATGCGCTAAAAGCCACTTGTGCTAGAACATGATAACTTGGGAAACTCTGTTTTAAGCGTATAAACATTTGAGTTTCAAAATTAGTAATAACAGGACGGGCAAAGAACTTTTGTTTTGGAAATAAATAAGGACGTAAACAAACAAGAAGAAAAATACAGGTGCTTAAGCAACCTAAAATAATAAAAAATAAGTGACTCGATTCAAACATGTGAAGACATCATACAAATAAAAACCCACTCATAAGGAGTGGGTTTTTAAGAATC